>NZ_JBVOWJ010000005.1:0-133382 GCF_058139575.1 Lactobacillus sp. VURO6/B1 (VP7)
TACGAGCCTGATGCAGAAAGCAACGTCACCGTCTTCTTCCAAGACAAGAACGGCAAAGACCTGGCTGAGCCGGTTCACCTGTCCGGCACTTTCGGCAGCACCTATGAATCAAAGCCGCAAACGATTAGCGGCTGGCATCTCAAGACAACCCCGGCTAATGCCTCTGGTACTTTCACGACCGAGAAACAAAAGGTAATTTACATTTACGAAAAAGACAAAAAGCCTGAACCAGATAACCTCAAAGATACAGTTACTCCAAACTATCGCCAAAAAGCTGCACCAGTTACTGTAAAATATCAAGACGAATTCGGTAATACTTTAGCTGAAAGCATAGTTTTAAATGGTTACGTTGGCGATGGCTATACAACTGGTTCCAAGCCTGTTGTAGGCTATACTTTAAAAACTAGACCAGATAATGCCACAGGCTTCTTTAGTGCTTATCCACAAAACGTAATTTACGTATATGCCAAAGACAATCAGGATAGTCCCCAAACTAATGACGGTGATACGGGTAAGGATAAAACTAATAAAACTGATAAAACCGGAAAGTCCAATAAGGTAACAGAAACCGGAAATCATAAGCGTAATAATAGTGGTAAAAATAATGATAGTTCCGGTAATTTAATTAATACTGACAGCCATAATAGTCAAACTCCTACCAAGGTAGCAAACAATAATAATGCAAAAAAGGATGAAAAAATACCACAAACTGGATCTGATGAACATTCACAATTGGCTGCTTTGTTACTTGGTTTTATGGCAACTATTAGCAGTACAGCAGGTGCTTGGTTTAATCGGAAAAAGAAAGAATAACTAAAATCAATACTAATTGCAAAAATGCTTCGTGAAGTATATATCGCTTTTCGAAGTATTTTTTATGTAAACATTAACTTATTATTATATTAAAAAATGTTTATTTTACCCATAATTACTATCCTAATATACTATTTATGAACATTTTTATATTAGTAGTATAGGAAAATTTATTAATAAACAAAAAACATTATATAGCAGTATGGCAGTCGTAACATTGGGACTGTTTTGTATCAATTCGCAAGTCGTTCAAGCGGATAAATTACCGAAAAACCAGGTAACTAACAGCACTTTGACTAAGAAAGCTGTTAATCCTAAATCTAATTCCACTTTAGCTCCTGCCAAAACAAACAATGACGCAGTTTCTGCCGATTATCTGAATAATAAACCTAATTCTGAAATCGACAATTCCACAATTAAAAATGAATGGAACAAGTTGGAAGTTAGTTACAATAACCATGTTTTAACAATTCACAGTGGTACTGTTACAAATCCCAAAAGAATAGCTGGTAACATTAAAAGTTTTGATACAAGCCACATTACGAAAATCAAACTAGATGGTAAATTAACAATTAATGGTTCGGCACTTGAGCTATTTAGTGAGCTTAATAATTTAGTATCAATTGAAAATCTCGACCAGCTTGACACAACTAACGTAACTGACATGTCATATATGTTCGCTGGTTGCCTTACTTTTCGGTAACTTAGCCATATTTATCAGTTCAATTGGAACTTGGTTTAACCGTAAAAATATTAGTTTAGATTTAGTTACATCTATTTTTCCGTAAGTAAGCAAATTTTATGAATATGAGTCAAGTTTTATTTACTCGTATGATGTAAAAATTTTTTATATATACGAAATTACTTATAAAATTATTGATTTATAAGAGATATGTGTGTATACTTAACTGTGAAATTATGAAATTAAGATGAAAAAAGGGAGGACAAATAATGAGTAAGCACAATAATTTTTATCATAAAGGTAAAAAAATATTATTTACTAGTATGGCAGTTGCTGCCTTAAGTGTCTTGGCTACAAATCCAGTTGCAGCTAAGGCTGCCGCCGAATCAAAGGAAGAGCAAACTTCTAAGCCAGCTGACACAAAGCCGACAACACCACCAGTTAATTCTAGTGATAACATTGGCGAAGATGATTCAAACATGCTGTTGCCTTCAAAATGGACTAAAGACAATTGCAGTTATGATGAAAAGACTAAGACTTTAACTATTAAAGCCGGTACAATTGACAATGATTACACAGCTGGTGAGGATCATCCTATCAATCCTGCCCAAATAGCTTGGAACATTGATGGTGTTGATACAGATGAAATTCAAACCATTGAATTTGCCGGTCCCGTTACTTTTAAAGGCGATGCTAGTTCCTTATTTGCTGGTTTGCCAAATTTAGAGAAAATTGAGGGATTAAAGAACCTCAATACAAAAGACGTCACTAACATGAAACAAATGTTTGCTAGTGATCCTAAATTAACTTCATTAGACCTGTCAAACTTTGACACTCGTAGTGTAACTGACATGATGGGTATGTTCTTTGATGATGAAGCACTAAGTACTTTAGATGTATCCAAGCTTAACACAGAATCAGTAGAAGACATGTCTTATATGTTTAGTAATGATTCAAGTTTAACTAAAATTGATGGCTTGAAAAATTTCAACACCGAAAAAGTTACTAAGATGTGGGAAATGTTTAAGGGTGATAAGGCTTTGACATCCCTAGACATTAGTAATTTTAAGATGCTTGAAAATAGTGAAACCATTAAAGATAACGTTTCTGACACTGACAATACCGACGATAATAAAGGTACTACAAAGCCAGCTCGTCAAACAAATACCATTGATCAAGATATGTTGTCAGGTATGGATAGCTTAAGTGATATTAAACTTGGTGCAGGCAATGTCATTAACAATTCAGGACTCCCTGGTTCAGTAGAAGAGAGTCTAACTAGTGGAAAGACTAAGACTACTTGGTTCTTAAAGGACAGTAAGGACAAAGGATTAAGTTCAGTAGAACTTATGCAGAAATTTGACGGTAAAAATGATGCTACTAAATATGCTGGTGAATACACTACCACCAAGCCTGCTCCAACTACACCAAACACACCTTCAACGCCAAGCACTCCAAGCACCCCTTCAACCCCAAGTACACCAAGTACTTCAGGTAATACTACTAACAACCCAGGTAACAACACATCTAATACAACTGACAAACAAGACACTAATAAGACGGATACTAACAAGCCAGACACAACCAAGCCTGCTGCTGACAACAAGAAGCCAGCTAAGAAAGCCAAGAAAGGTGTCAAGAGAGTAGTTACTCACAACGCTTATATCTTTAATCAAAAAGGCAAGCGTGTAAAAGGTGAATACTTTGTTGGTAAAACTATTACCACTTATGGTACTAAGACCATTAACGGCAAGAAGTTCTATGCTTTAGGCAAGAACCGCTTCGTTAAGGCTAATAATGTTACTGGTATCAACCGTAAATTAAAGCATAATGCGTTTATTTACACTAAGAAAGCCAATAACAAAGTTAAACGCTATGGTCGTGATGTTCTGAAGAAGAACAAGAAAGTTAGAACTTACGGTGGTGCTGTTAAGATGCACAATAAGTTATACTACATCGTAGGCAAGAATCAATTTGTCAAGAAAGCTAACTTTTAAAGATTAAGAGATTTACTTTATAAATGAAAAGAACTCAACTAGCAGTTAAAAATGCTAATTGGGTTCTTTTTTGCCTTAAAATAATAAATTTATCTAAGATATTGACTCTCTTTCAGTATTTCTATCCAACATGCAAATATTTATACATTCATAAATTACAAAAATCACAAACTATGACCTCAAAATGTATAAATAGTGTTATTAAGTTTAATGAATTGTATAATAAGGAAAATAAGATATTAAAAAAGTATTAATCATGTATACGTTTATTTTATAATCAAGGAATGAATAATAAAATGAGCCAGAAAAAGAAACCTATGCGAACCAAAGTAGCAACAATGTTGTTCAGTGTTGTTACAGCAATTTTAAGTTCACTAACTGTTAACTCTATAACAGTTAAAGCAGATCCATCCCTGCCCTCTTCAGCACAAATCAAGAATAAACAAACTAATAATACCAATTATGCTAATCCTAAGTTAAGGAGTAAGGAGCAACCCAACTTTCAGAAACAGCTTCAGCCAAAAATTGCAGAGTCGACTGCTCCAAATGCTGCTAATTTTAAATGGGGCAACCTTGATGTCAGCTATAGTAACCATGTAATTACCGTCCCCAGTGGCAGTGTAGGTCAACCGGATTCTTTAGCTCACATTAACGGCATTAATAGTGATGATGTCCAAGAAGTTAAATTTACCGGCCAACTAAAGATTGGCTCAGCTTCTGAAATGTTTAAGGATTTAACTAATTTAACTAAAATCACTGGCTTAGAAAATCTTGATACATCTGCTACCAGTGATATGCGGTATATGTTTGCAAATTGCCGAAATTTAACCAGCATAGCTGGCATTGCCAATTTGCAGACCCCCAAAGTTACTAATATGTCTTTTATGTTTGCGGGCTGCAGTAAATTAGCTAGTCTGGATTTATCAAATTTTAATACTGCTAATACTAGACAGGTAGAGAGCATGTTTCAGGATTGTGAAAATTTACAGTGCATTAAGTTTTCACCTAATTTCACAATAGCCAAGGTGGACAACATAAATCGCATGTTCAGTGGGTGTTCAAGCTTAACTGCTTTAGATCTCAGTAAGTTTAATACTCGTCAAGTTAAATGGATGATTGGGACGTTTATGGACTGTTCCAGCTTAACCAAGTTGGATTTATCATCATTCGACACTGCTAACGTAATTGATATGAATGGGATGTTTAATAATTGTAGTAACTTAAAAGAACTTGATCTCAGGAGTTTTGTCATAGATCCCAATATTGATAAGGGTTATATGTTAGATGGACTCGCTAAATTAAATACCCTTAAACTAGGTAAAAGTACATATATTAATGATACACGTCTTAACACTCCGGGAACTTGGGTCAATATTGGCAATGGAAGCGAAAATGCACCACAAGCAAACAATAAATATTTGTCTGAAGAGTTAATTGCCCATGCTCAAGACATTCTTGGTGACACTTATATTCGACCAGGTAATCCTATTACTGTTTCTTACTTGGATACTAGTAAAAGATCACTTACACCCGATATTAGTTTGAAGGGCAAAATTGGCGCTAATTATAATGTGACGGCAAAAACAATTCCGGGTTATATCGTAAAGGAAATCCCAGATAATGCCACTGGGGTTTTCACCGATCAGCCGCAGAACGTCAAATTTGTTTATTCCGCTGACCCCGAATCTACCTCTACCACCACACCAATTAAAGCTGCAGATGTTACCGTCTTTTATCAAGATGAAAACGGCAATCAAATTGCACCTGAAATGATATTACAAGGCAATATGGGTGACGGCTATACTACTGGTACTGTTGAGATCCCGGGCTATACTTTAAAAGTAAAACCAGAAAATGCCACCGGTTTTTTCAGCACTGCACCGCAAAGCGTAACTTATATTTATGCTCGAAATGGCTCCCAAACTGATATCATCCCTGAAAAAAATGATCAAAAAGATCCAACAAATTCAAACAGTCATAATCCTAGCCAAAATGATACTTCACAAACAAATAAATCCCCAAATAAACACAAGTCACACACTTATGGTGTTACTGAAAACTATACTGTTTTCAAATCCTCTGACAGTGATTCTGACTTCGCAAACCCAGTACTTATCACCAACAATAGCCATGATGAAGAGATGCCACATACGGGCACTAATGAACGTTCACAAATAATCGAGCTGCTGTTAGGCTTTTTGTCGGTAATTTGCAGCCTGCTTCCCCGCTACTTTAGTAAAAAGAAAAAAGGATGATTGCAAATTCAAAAATTCCGTCATAATTGATGGAATTTTTTGTCTTGCATAAAAATAAACGAACCGTTTTAATAAGAGAAGAAAAATTTTTAAAAAAAGGAGTAAAAATGGGACTTAACAAACCACTTTTATTTGCGCTTAGCAATACTAAGCCAGGACCAAAAAATTTAATTACAGATGTTGCCGGTGTTACTGTCGGGCATAAAACAGTTATCACTGATAGACTCAGAACTGGTGTCACTGTAATCAACCCTTGCCCGGACAACATTTTTCGCGAAAAGATGCCGGCTGCTACACATGTGATTAACGGCTTTGGCAAAAGTACAGGTCTAATTCAAATTAACGAACTGGGTACAATTGAAACGCCTCTGGTGTTAACCAATACTCTCAGCGTGGGTACCGCATCAATGGCTTTAGTCAAAAGAATGCTGGCTGAAAACCCAGAAATTGGCCTTTCAACTGTCAGCGTTAATCCGATCATCATGGAGTGCAATGACAGTTCGATTAACCATATTCGCGATTTAGGCGTCACCGAAGACGATGTGAATGATGCTTTTGCCGCTGCCACAATTGATTTCGCTGAAGGCGGCGTTGGTGGCGGTACAGGTATGCGCTGCTATGAACTTAAGGGTGGCATTGGTTCTGCTTCAAGACAAGTCGAGATTGACGGTAAGACCTTTACAATGGGCGCGCTAGTCATGTCCAATTTTGGTCTTAGCACCGATCTCAACATTTACGGCCATGCTATTGGTAAAAAGTTTGTGGATAACAAGGATAGTAAGGAAAAAGGCAGCATTATCACAATAATTGCTACTGACATTCCGTTTAACTCCAGACAATTAAAACGCATTGCCAAGCGTTCCGGTGTTGGTATCACACGCAGCGGTTCATTTAGCGGTAACGGTAGTGGCGAGATTACTCTGGCTTTTTCTACTGCTAACCGTGTAAGTCATTTCCCTGACCACGAATTAAGTATGATTCAGGCAATTACTGATGACAAAATTGACCGCTACTTTAGGATTACAGTTGATATAGTTAACGAAGCTATTCTCAGTTCTTTGGCTCATGCCCAAACAACGCCCGACCGTGACGGCAAGCCCATGTTATGCTTAAAAGATGCCCTATTGCAACTGGGCGATGATAAAGAAGCGATGCAGCTAATTGCGGACTTAGGCCTTTAATCAGATACCGGTAACATTAATTTATCCTATCTTGCAGTGTTATAATTAACTGATAATGTTAGCGATTGCAAAGGAGAATTAAGATGACACCATGGTGGAAAAATGCAGTAATTTATCAGATCTATCCCAAGTCTTTCCAAGACAGTAACGGTGACGGTATCGGTGACCTGCCCGGCATTATTAGTCACTTGGATTATTTGCAAAAATTGGGAATAGATGCAATTTGGCTTTCACCAATTTATAAATCTCCTGGCATCGATAATGGGTATGATATTGCCGATTATGAAGCAATTGATCCGCAATATGGCACCATGCAAGACATGGACAGGTTGATTAGTGAGGCTAAAAAACGCGGCATTCGAATCATCATGGATTTAGTCGTTAATCATACTTCTGATCAACATGAGTGGTTTATTGAAGCACGCAAAAGTAAAAATAATCCTTACCGAGACTATTACATCTGGCGTGATCCTGTTGCCGGTCATGAACCTAACGATTTAAAATCTGACTTTTCAGGTTCTGCTTGGCAATTTGATGCTCAAACCGATCAATATTACCTCCACTTTTTTGCCCCGCAACAGCCAGATTTGAACTGGCAAAATCCAAAATTACGGCACAAAATATATGACATGATGAACTTCTGGCTTGATAAAGGCATTGGCGGCTTTCGCATGGACGTGATCGAACTAATTGGCAAAGAGCCGGATCGAAAAATTCGCGAAAATGGTCCCCAGCTTCATCATTATATTCAGGAAATGAACCAAGCTGTTTTAGCTAACCGCGATGTAGTCACTGTCGGTGAGACCTGGAGTGCTGATCTCGATAGTGCCCGTAAATATTCTGATCCTGACCGGCATGAGCTCTCTATGATTTTTCAGTTTGAAGATCAAAACATTGATAAGCAGCCGGGAAAGACAAAATGGGATCTTAAACTGTTTAAGGCCAGCGATCTTAAAGAGGTCTTGATTAAATGGCAAACACAAATTGATTATAATCATGGCTGGAATAGTTTGTTTTGGGAAAATCATGATCTTCCCCGTGTCATTTCTCGTTGGGGCAATGATAATAAATACAGGGTACAATCTGCCAAAATGTTTGCCATTGCCTTACATTTAATGCGGGGTACTCCTTATATTTATAACGGTGAAGAAATTGGCATGACAAACTGTCCGGTCAAGGATATCTCTGAAGTTGAAGACCTTGAAAGTGTCAATATGTATAATGAGCGAATCAAGCAAGGTTATACCAAAGACGAACTTATCAGGTCAATCAATGCTAAAGGGCGCGACAATGCCCGCAGACCCATGCAGTGGTCAGCGTCTTTTGCTGCTGGTTTTACTACCGGGACGCCTTGGCTGGCGCTTAATCCCAAATATCAAGATATTAACGTTCAAACGGCTTTAGCTGACCCACAATCAATTTTTTATACCTATCAAAAACTCATTAAATTGCGTCATGAAAACGAAATTATCGTTAATGGCAGCTTCACTCCTGTTTCTGCCAGTCCTAACGTTTTGGCTTATTACCGTGAACTTGCTGGCAAGCGCTGGTTAGTCGTTGCTAATTTGACTGGCAATGAAGAACGATTTTCTGCACCTGATAAAATTGACCAAGTTTTAATCAGTAATTATAATGCACCGCAATCACTTAATAACATTAACTTAAGGCCATATGAAGCCTTCGCTGTGGTCGTAAAATAAGAACCAACCGTATTTACGTGAAAAATACCCCCAAATTTGTTCTAAATTTAGGGGTATTATTGTGGCTGAATCATCAAAATAAGATTTAACAATTAAAGGGATGGTTTGATGTCAGGAAGATTAATTTTCGAAAAGCAATTGATAGCAACTTTTTTAATTTTTACTCAAACCTATTTTTTAACTTCTGCTTGGTATAACTCTGCCGTTTTGGCATCAAAGGCACACATAATAACTTTCATTTGATAATCAGAATGTTGAATGAGCCAATTTTGCACGGCTGCAAAAGCAATATGTGCAGCTGGTGCAGCCGGAAAGCCGTAAGCCCCTGTAGAAATTGCCGGAAAAGCAATACTATGCAGGTTATGATCTCTAGCTAAATTTAACGAGTTTACATAACAGTCTTTTAATAACTCATTATCTTCTGCCGACCCTGAATAAATTGGCCCCACGGTATGAATGACGAACTTAGCAGGTAACTTGTACCCCTTGGTAATCTTAGCCTGGCCCGTTTCACAGCCATGAAGCTGTTTGCACTCAGCCAGCAGCTGCGGTCCAGCTGCCCGGTGGATTGCCCCATCAACACCCAGGCCACCTAACAATGTCTTATTGGCAGCATTAACAATTGCATCTAACGTTAATTTAGTTATGTCCCCTTGAATAATTTTGATATTTTTCATAAACTTGGCCTCTTTTTTATTTCATTTTAAGCCCAAATTATTTTTTTGCCAAAACAAAAAATGCGACTCATGTGAGCCGCATTTTTCTTTTATATAAATAGTAAAAGCCTTAAATATGTTATAGCATTATCAAGAAATATCCACACCACCTGTTATTCTGTTGAGAAAGCTAGTTCCATTCTGTGGCATTTCTACTCCGAAAAATTCAGCTCCAGTTGCACCAACATCAGAAAGAGATTCTCTTTCACCAACATATTTATAATGAACATTCTCCTTATATATTAATAAAGGAACCTTTTCCCTAGTATGTTGTGCATGGCCAATAGTAGGATCATCACCATGATCAGCCATGACAATTAAAATATCATCTCCGGTAAAATACTGTTCCGCTTCTGGCAATCTTCTATTAACTATCTCCAAAATATTTGCATAATGATCTGTATCCTCAGAGTGGCCAGCTAAATCAGTTTCCTGAATATTCATGAAAATTAATCCATTACTTATTTCTTTTGCCTGATCTATAAATCTATCAAATAAGTAGTTACTATCTACACCAGGAAATCGTCTATCAGTGTCACCTCTTACTATATCAGAAGCTTTGCCAATTAAGGCAACATCAATCCCATGACGAATTAAAATACTGGCTAACTGTACCTTGGGATTAATACCGTAACCTAAGTGAACAACGTGGTAATTTTTCTTATATACACCTGATTCCGGTGCAGAAATACCAACATACTTTTCTTTTTTAATGTGTCGGGCATCAAGAATATTATCAATGGTCACATCACTACCACCAAAAGCAATTACTCTGGATACTTTGACTACTTTTCTAACGGATTCTCCTAATTTTGTAATTTCTGCGAATGACATTTTATCTAAAGTAGCCGTAACATTATATACTTGTCCTGGATCTGCTTCTAAATTGTCAGCAACAGTCGCACATTTATTAACAACTAAAATTTCTAATCCTGGATCTCCGTATCTTTTTACAGTAAAGCCGTCTTCCCTTACTTGTTTTTCAACCTGATCAATTACTTCATTAAAGGGTTGAAGTAAAGGCATTGGCGGATTAGTTCCCATTATTTCTTGGTGTCCTAAATAAGAATCAGCTCCATGATGTTTAAGAAGAGCTGTACCCCAGTTAGCGTCCGGTGAAAAAATATGTCTGCCACGTTCAACACCAATTGCATTAATTAAACCTAATCTTTCAAGATTGGGAATATCAATATTCGGCTCAGCTTTAATGATATTCAAAGCTGTATTTGAACCAACATCATTAGGCCGGACTTGAGGTACATCGTCCATTGCACCAACACCGAAGCCGTCTAAAACTATTACACCAAATTTACTCATTACATTATCTCCTTAGGCATATGTTTGCCCTGACTATCATATAAACCTAATAATTTTGGCCTGCCTGATTGCAAGCCATCTACAATTGCTACAACACTTCTTGTAACAAAAATTTGCGTCCTAAAATCAGTAATAACTGTTGCTCCCTCTGTATAAGAATCTTCAAGCTCCAAGTAATAGTCAATGCTTTCGTTGTCAAAAGGCAAAACTTTACTCTCATATTTCTGATTATCAACAAATACTAATGCATTGCTTGCATGCCCTCTTCTGTAATATCCTCCGCCATAAAAATAGCTGTGGCCCTTAAAACTATGCGAAATTTCACTAACATAGCAGTATGCCGGAATTTCCGGTTGCTTTGAATTTGCATGCAGTGGCGTAGTACCTGATAAACCATGACCGGGCTCCCCTTCGTTTCCGCCCAATTTTTTTATTAATGGAATTGAATCACAGCATGTCGCAGAAGGTAAACTCACAACCCGTAAAGGATAATTATTTTCCCGAAATATTTTTCTGACTTTTTCTATAGTTTTAATATTAGTAGTAGGTTCAATTTTATTAGTAGAGTCATTAAATAAAAGTGCGGGAAAGCAGGTTATACCAACCAACTCAACATTTGAAAAGCTAACTATTTTGGTGAAATTAGACTTAAACTCGCTAATAGTTAACCCTCCCACTTGCCCCGGATAGAGTTCGTCATTGTCTCCTATAACTTTAAGGATGATTTTTTGGGTTACTTTTAATTCTTTAGCTATCTGATTGATATATACTAAATTGCTCATCGAATAGACCGTCACGTATTTGGTTCCATAAGCTAAGACTTTTTTGACCAAACTTCTCGGCATTTGCACCAAATTTCCCACATTACCGAGGTGCAGTCCATAATGCATAAAGGTTTCTGCTTCCCTAAAATCAACAACAACTGCTAGTGGTATTCCTGCTTCTTCAACCGTTTTGGCTATAACTGGATTACGACCAAATTGCTTTGTCATATAAAGCAATTCAACCTTATTTTCTTGAGCTGCCTTAACCATTTTTTTAGTATTATTTTTAATTGCTTCCAAATCAATGACATAAGTGTCTGGTAAAATCCGACCACTTTGATGAAGTTGAACTGCATAATCAATTAGACAAGGGTTATATTTTTTTAGTGAAGGTAAAAACATTATTTCACCTCCTTTATACATTTTTGCAAAATGTTAATAATAGTATCTGCACCTGCTCTATACGGATTTATTCGAATCGTATTGTCCAATAATTCAGGATCATAAGCTTTAAATGTTCCTGAAACTCTGTATATCATAGGAACAATTTCATATTTAGATTCTGCACCAACTGGATTAGGTGCCCCACCAAATTTAGCTACATTTTTTAAAATTTCTTTTGCTATCGGATGAGCAAATTCCACCAGTAAAACTTTTGATTGTGCATTTGCAACGTAAGCTTTTTTGACTCCTGGAACCTCGTTGTTATTAAGTCTCTCTTTTAACTCATTAATAACTCGAGCTTGATTAGCTAAAGCGACAGGTGCATATACCATGCCCCTTAAAACATCCAAAGCTTCATGTCCTTGAACCTGCGAACCACCCGAATAATTTTCCTTTCGTAGCTTATCCAAGTACATTTTTTTACCGACTATACATCCTATCCCTTCAGGACCCAATAGCTTAAATGTGGAAAAACAACTTAAATCTGCACCTAGTTCAGTTCCAATTTTATGCACCTTCATAACAGCGTAATTATCATCTGTAATGATAGGAATATTGCGGTTATAATGTGTCCTTAAGACTTTTAGAACATGACCCATATCGTAAGAATCATCAGGCTTTTGTCTGGTATATTGAACTAATATGCCAGCAATATTTTCCGGTAATTTAACAGTATCAATTTTATTGAAATCAACTTCTTTTGTTTTTACACCCATCATAGTCAGAGAAACTTGGGTAGTAGGATAAATTGGAGCTTCATGAACTAATAAAGTTTGTCCCGCATTTAAAACAGAATGTAGTGCGTTTCTAATAGCACCAGTACCTGAGCCTCTTACCAGCATGGCGGCTTCAGTATTAAAAAACTTAGCGATTACTTCCTCTGCCTTTTTAGTAAACTTGGGTTCATTTAACCCTGGAATAACTCCCAAGTCCCCTCTGGTAATAATCTCATTACCCGCAAAAACATTAGTAATTGCATCTACTAATTGCCACTGCTTTGTTAAAGCTTCATCTGGTGTAATACTTTCTAGCGGATAAGTTGTAAAATCAATCATTCCAATCACCACCAAAAATTCTTTGAGGGTTTTCTACCAGCATTTTATTAATAAACTCCTCAGTTACACCACCAGCTTTTAGCTCAGGAATGAAACTATCCAATAAATATGCATAACCAATGCCGCCATTTGCTTTTAAATGAGATTTTCTAGTTATGTCCATTGACATAACAATTTGATCTGTAAAGCCTGCGTCTTGAGCTGCCTTAATTATGTCTACCCTTTTAGCATCAGACATATAGTTATTTTTACCTATAGTATCTATTTCTACATTAATTCCTGTCTTTAACATTTCTAAGACATAATTAGGATTACCCGTTAGATCTACATGTCCAATAATGACCTTGCTTAAATTGGCATGGTTTTTTTGAAAAAATTCAACTTGCTCACGTCCTAAAGTGCCCATTGAAGTATGTGTCATAATTGGAGTATGAGTTTCTTTACTAGCAATAACTGCTGCATTAAATACTTTTTCTTCTTGTTCAGTCCATCTATTTTTAGTTGTAGCAATTTCTCCTATGATTCCAGCTTTAATATCTGTATTTTTAATTCCTACTGTAATGTCTTTGATCATCATTTCGGCTAATTGTGTGACTGATAACTGATATACTTCTATTGGTAAAAAAGCAGATTGATACCAGCCTGTAGCTTGGACAATATTAATTCCTGTTTCTGTAGCTACTTTTTGTGCATATACTACATTCCTTCCAATACCGCGGCAGGTAGCTTCAACAATGTTTCTTACCCCTTTGTTATAAAGCTCCTTCAATTCTTTAATTACCAGCCCTTGGGAATCAAGTAATGCATCCTCATCTTCAATCACTTCTGAACGATCTATAGGAATATGTTCATGGGCATATGTAATACCTGGTTTTAAAACTGTCATATAATCTCCTTAGAATAAATGCACTATTCTTAAAATATTTAATAAAAGTCCTAAAGCTATAGTAGCTATTGGTCCCACGGCCATATCAACTAGAGGCTTTTTCATTTTTTTATTTAAGAGCCAGGTACCAATGACCCAGAAGAATCCTAGATTTGGTGCCATCTTATTACATGCAATGGCCGCCCCAATTAATAACGAAGTTGAAATGGTTTCCATCAGAGAAGTACGAATATGGTCACCCATGTCACGTAAACCTGGGAACTTATCCATTCCTTTAGCGGTAGCACCTAAGGCTTGGACTTCAATCCACATCCAGACAGCACCTGCGATAAAGGCAACTAACGGTTGACCTTTTAATAACAAGCCGATTGCAAAAATTAAGGTTGTTCCAGCCATACCATAAACACCAGTTACAATAGCGGTTGAAAATACTAAGGGAATGAATCCGATGGCTCTGGCAAAAGTTGCCATTGCTGCTTCTTGAATTTGCCCTTTAATCAATAATTGCTGAGGAAGAACATCAACTGCAAGAATTAATTCACTTGAAGCAGCAGTGATCAAGCCCCCCATTAATGAAAGCCAAATCCAATTTTTCTTAATTCTTCCAATACGTGCAGAAAAGACATTAACCAAATTTTCGTTTGAGTTATTGGTTCCCTTTACTTTGGCTGCGTAATAAACCATACAAATCATGGCCACTAATAGTGCCATACCGGTTGCGTTCAAAGTGATGGTAATACCATTACCCAAGTTAAAGATTCCAAACTTACTAATTAGAATGTAAGTTACAAAGGTCCAAACAAAGGTAATAAGACCTTTTTTTACATTATGTTGCTCTGCAACTGCAATTGCAGGAAATGCACAAAAGGCAAGCAATATTGGACTACCTAAAAGAGAAAGTGCTCCGAAAAAATTAAATGGCAACATTTTGAATAATCTAACTATCCAAGATAAGCCAAGTAACAATCCTGCGCCATAAACTGAACCAATAGCAAAAGCAATGGCAGCGCCCCATTTATTATCAGGTGTCCAAGTGCCAAAAATATCACAAGCCAGCAAAATACTATGAGCAAGTAAAATTGTTGAACCAATTGATACTGGAATACCAAATCCAATAATTAAGCCAAAACTAACCCCAAAAGATGTTAGAGCTAATTCACGTCTATTAATTTTGTGGTCAAAATACTCTGGATAAATTGGTCTTAATCCATCATTGAAAACAGCAATGCCTTTATTCGCCAAAACTGAACCAACGCCCCCAACCAGGGCTATTAGAACATAATTTATAATTGTAGTCATTGACATTTTATCTCCTCCTTATATTCAATATTCTAAAAATTGAATATTGATATTAAAAACACTATAAAGGTAATGCCTTAACAATTTCTGGCAATACAGTATCTTTAGCATTAAATGTAAAGCCAAAAGCAACTTTGCCACTTTCTACCCCTTTTTTAATTTCATCTGCTTTTAATACCTTAGTTGGTGTAGCAACAGTGAGGGTTTTTCCTGAACCAAGTAAGGCGGTAGCCATCGCTAATGCACCTCCAGCACCAGTTTGACAGGCACCGATGTAAAAATCAGCTTGATGATTTTGAACTGCCATTGCAGCATCCAGGTCACTCTGCACAGTAATTTCGACATTTTTATCGCTTGTTAATTTTTCTAAGTCTTGTCTGATTTCTTCTTTGCCCATTTGACCACCAATTACTATTTTAGTCATATTATTGACCTCCCTTCGATAAAACATTTACTAAATGCATAATAATATATTGATCTTCATCTTTACTAAGGACAACTGGTGCTTTTGCTTTCTTTTCTAGCCAATATTGCTTTGCTCGTTGATATGCAGGCTTATTTTCTATTTGTTGCCAAAGAGCTTCCGGCATGGCATCAATCTTCTCGTTATTTCTTTGTCTTGAAATGGTCATTGCTACATGAATTAACAACATCTCTTCTTTGTTTTCACTATCATATTTACTCAAATCATTATCAATTTCGTTAAGAAACTCTACGTCTAAATCATTAATTTTACCTGCTTGCAATAGTATATTCAGCTTATTTTGTGTCTGTTTTTGCATTAAAAATGACCACATCCTTAATATTCTGGAAGAAGTTCTCCAGAAATCACTTTTTTCTGTGTGCTTAGCAATTTATCTACATCTAACGTTTTCTCTAAAATACTTTTTGTGAAAATATCCGTTTTTTTACCTACAAATACAGCTTGAGAAGAGCGAATAGTTAAATTATTGTCTATTTCACTATAATCAAGTGGATAGTTATGTTCGACAACTTCATCCTCATTCCAAATAGCAAAGTCGATTAGTCCTTCTTCTATACTTTTGCTCACTTGGTTATATGGCATTTGAATTAACTGCACGTTTTTTCCTTTGGTTACATACTTTGTTAGCAAAGTATAATCAATGGACTGTGTATCTACCCCAATT
Organism: Lactobacillus sp. VURO6/B1 (VP7); assembly: GCF_058139575.1. Taxonomy (NCBI): domain Bacteria; kingdom Bacillati; phylum Bacillota; class Bacilli; order Lactobacillales; family Lactobacillaceae; genus Lactobacillus; species Lactobacillus sp. VURO6/B1 (VP7). Next base: position 16,258 of record NZ_JBVOWJ010000005.1, read on the forward strand.
CTGGCATCACTTTTTATTTGTGCATCTTCACCTTTTCTGAAAACTAAAACGTGCTTTGTAACATAAGTTTGTTCAGGCAGTACTAAAAATTCAGCCAAGTTGGCATTCCTTTTAATTAAATAATCAGCAGTTAATCCTGAAGTGATAATGAAATTGCTACGATCTTCTTGTAATCCCGAAAGTCTCTTTTCACTCCCATTCATATACGAAAGGCTAACCTGAATCTCATTGTTGAAAAATGCCTTGTAAATTCCAGTTGCGAGTCCTTCATATTTTTTAGTATATGGTAGTGGTAATGAACCAACCAATGTATGATTTCCTATATAAGAAAGTAGTTTATGATGATTAACGTTTTCAACAAATGTACCTAAATGACCTCTTGATCTTGTACTAATTGCACCATCCTCCTTTAAGACACTAATTGCTGCCTGCATTGTACCCTGAGATATATTTGATTCTTTGCAAAATTCTTCTACTGTTGGTACACGATCGTCAGGTTCCAAAAGTAAATACTTTTTTGCTAAAAATGTTAGCGCTAATCCTCTCATTTTATACTGTGCAGTTTGCAATTTAAAATCCCCTTTTTATAGAATATTCAAAATACCGTATATTGAATACGGTTTCAGTATTACTCAAATTATGATTTTTGTCAATAAAATATTTATAAAAAAATACATTGAGCAATAAACTCAATGTATTTTTGTTAGCTAGGATAATTAATTTTTATAAACTAATTTTCAAATACTATCATGGCTTGCTGATGACTTCAATTCATAAAATAGTATTATTACCGCCATGAGTACAAATGAAATTGAACAAATTATAAAGGATTTAGTTGCACTTGTATTTCCAATCAGTTTCCCCAAAGCTGCCATCACATATGGTGCTATAAAGCAGCCTAAGTTGCATCCTACCATGGCTACTGATACGCTCATGTTTTCTGATCCTGTTGGTGCTTTAGCCATTGCTTGCCCGAAACTATAGGGTAAAAACAAAGACCATGCTAATCCTACAACTACCATTAATATTGATAATTCTGTCATATTAGTCACTTTAGAAATTAAAAAATAACAAATAGCCAGAATCGAAAAAGCTATTTCCTCAAGTCAACCATGAAATTCATACTGATGGGGGAATGATTCACAATCAATATCTAATGCAGTATTTAAGTAACATTGCTCAAAGAAACGTTAAAACTGCCGCAATTTCAGAACTCAGTGCTTTTGGCAGTGCAAATAATGCAGTTCATTATTCTAAAGAAATAAATTATTCAACTTTCTATATTCCAAAAATGGATCCGTGTGACTCTAATTTTTATATTCAGGAATGGCATAATTGGATTAACAAACTTTCATAATCTTTTATTACAAATTGAATGTTAACGACCACTTAATGATTTCAAAAAATATTACCCAAACAAAAAAATGCGACTCATGTGAGCCGCATTTTTCCTACTAAGTCCTATCCCTTTTCTGCACCAGCAGTAATACCGTTGACGTAAAACTTCTGCATGAAGACGAATAAGATCGTGATTGGAATAGCGATAATCACACAACCAGCAACAAACTCCGCAAAGTACGCGGTAGCATTGCCCTTAGTATTGTGCACCATGTTATAAAGTCCGTACGCAATTGTGTATGTTTTAGGATTGCCTGAGGTTGACAAAATAATTCCCGAGAAAATAAAGTCAGTCCACGGACCAATAAAGGCTGTTAAAGCAGTGTAAACTATCATAGGCTTAGCTAATGGCAAATCAACGTGCATGAAGATTTGCCATTTAGTGGCCCCGTCAATTTCAGCTGCTTCATCAATTGAAAATGGGACCGTGTCAAAGAAGCCTTTGGCAACGTAGAATCCCAGTCCGGCGCCACCGACATATACCAGTAGCAGACCGCCCAGGTTTAACATGTTTAAGCCCTTTAAAATGTAATAAAGAGCGATCATTGACATAAATCCAGGAAACATTCCTAAGACTAGTGCAATCTGCATGAACGGTTTTCTAAACGAAAAGCGTAACCGTGACAAAACATAAGCAACTGAAATCGTTAAAAAAGTAGAAATGATCATTGATAGTATAGAAACAATCAATGTGTTAATAATCCAGCTGACCAGTGGGTACTGCGAATTAGTAAAAATACCAATGTAGTTGTCAAAAGTAAATTTGTCAGGCCAAAAAGTTGAAACAAATCCCGTATCATTATAGGAAAAACTGGCTAATATTATCCAGATAATTGGTAAAATCCAAACCACAGCCAGGATAATCAATAATAGATAACGAAAAATGAGTGAAAGGCGTTTTTGATTTTGATATGATTTCATTTTTAGCCCTCCTTAAAAGCATTGGTATGGCGGTATGCAATTAATGAAAATACCGCACTGATAATAAAGATAAGGATGCCTAAGACTGCTGACGCATTGTAGCGCTGCTCCTGACCAAAGGTTAAGTTGTACAGCCACGTTACCAATAAGTCGGTAGAACCCGCACCATTATACTTATTATTCATTGGTGCTCCTCCAGTTAACAGGAAGATCACGTTAAAGTTATTAATATTACCAATAAACTGTTGAATAAGAGAAGGTGCCATCACAAATAATATTTGTGGAAAAGTAATTGACTTGAATACCTGTAGTGCATTAGCACCATCGATTTTAGCAGCTTCAATTTGATCGGTTGGCAAATTTTGAATAATCGCAGTCGAAACCAGCATTGAAACTGGAATACCGATCCACATATTAACAATAATAACCGTTATTCGTGCTACCAAAGGTGAGGCTTGACTGTCAATAAAATGTAGCGGATGAGAAATCCAGCCGATATTCATTAAGATATTGTTGAGTGCGCCCTGATAATCTAAGAACTGAGCCATCATTAACAAAGAAACAAACTGAGGTACAGCCCAGACAATCACAAAGATTGTCCGCCAGAAGCCTTTATGTTTTATTCCTTTAGATTCAATCAGCAAGGCAAGCAAAACTCCAAAAAAGAATGTTGTTGCCGTAGCAGCTACTGCCCAGACGAGTGTCCAGCCCAAAACCGGGAAGAAAGTGCCTGAAAGATCGCCACTAAGGACATTGCCAAAAGCTTGAAATCCTGTCCAAGAAAAGGCAATTGGGTGTTGCCGGTTATAGTTGGTAAACGCCATTGAAATCATAAAGATTGTTGGCAAAATGGTGAAGCAGAGAATACCAATAATTGGAAAAGTCATCAGAGTATCATGCAAACGAGAATCAAACAAGTTTGCCAGCTCTTCTTTATTGGTTAAAATGTGTTTGCCATCCCGCTTGAGCACATAATTTTTTCTGGTAGAACGCAGGTTAACAATGTATAAGTAAACCATTGCAATGCAAACAATAATTGCCAATAAGCCAAACAAAAGAATCAAAACTGAGTTTGAAGGTTGCTTGGTAATATAAACGCCTTGTGCGCTGTCATAAACAACCTTTTTATTTTTTATTGGTCCCAAATTTGACAACATACTAATTGCGGATATGCCACTAAAAACAAACCAAACAATAAAGGCTATTTCTGCCAGCAATAATGCTATGCCTTTTACCCATTGCTTATTTGCCAGAGCATTGGAACCCATGAAAAAGAATGATAATTTGGTAGCAATATTGCCTTTAGACCATACTTCCTTAAAGGTTGCTTCAGGTGCCGCATGTTTTTTCTTCCTAAACATAATTCTTCCTCTTCTTGAACAAAAAGGCTGGGCACTACTTGTCCAACCTTTAAGTAATTTAATTAACTATTTCTTTGATGAGTGCTTAGCTAATTTATCAAGTTGTGCTTTATATTGATCAGGTTTAACTTTACCATCATATGCACCATTGATTAGAGGAGGAACATCGTTCCAGAAGACAGACATTTGTGGTAATTTCGGCATTAAGACTGAATTGCCAGGTTTAGACATTTCAGTTACCGCATCAGCAACTGGATCATTCTTAATTACTGGGTCATTAACTGCTTCCTTAAGAACAGGGATTTGACCAGCTTCTTTGTGAGCAATTAATTGTGACTTTTTGTCTGTAATAAATGCTGCTAATTGTGATGCAGCCTTAGGATTCTTAGTATGGGCATTAACAGCGAACCCTTCGATTCCCAAAAAGGCCTGCATTTGCACGTTCTTGCCACCAACATTAATCATTGGGTACTTAGCAACAGCAAAGTTTTTACCTAAAATCTTCTTAATGTTAGCTGCGTTCCAAGGACCATCCAAGATGGCTTGAGCGTTGCCCTTCTTCAATTGGTTCAAAGCATTAGAGGTCTGCATTACGCCCTTATTATTCTTTTGCTCTGCAAACCACTTCAATGCATTAACACCTTTAGCGGAGTTAAATGTTGAGCCCTTCAAATCTTCACCACTGTCACCATAAAGCTTTGTACCAGCAGAGAAGAATACCGGCCACATAACATAAGCGTTAGTAAAGTCTGTTGCCACAACTCCCTTTGAAGTTAAAGTCTTCCAGTCTTTTACATCGCTTGCTGACAATTTAGACTTGTTGTAATAAATTGTTTGTGCCTGTTGTGCATATGGATAAGCATAGATCTTGCCCTTCCAAGTTACACCTTTAGCTGCAACGTCAATGTAATTAGATTTAATGTTATTACTATCTTTTGGTGACAGTGGGTTAATATAACCAGAATCTGCCAGTTGACCTAATTGATCATTTGGTGCTTCAAAAACATCGGCTGCTTTTGAAGGGTCCTTGCCTACATCAGTTTTAGCATTGGCTGATCCGGTTGGATTTTGCGTAACGCGCACTGAAATATTCTTATGTGATTTAGTAAAATCACTGGCAATTTTCTTGTAGTATGATACCTGGTTAGTATCAACCCATAAAGTCAACTTGGTATTTTGATTACTACTGCTGCTTGATGAAGAGTTTGACTTACCATTAGAACATGCTGCAAGTGACATTGCAGCTAAAACTGCTGTACTTCCTAAAGCTACTTTCTTCCAAATACTCATGTTATTTACCTCCTAATATAAAACAACATGTTTTTATATCAATGACCATTAAAGTCACTGATTTTATTCCCTAATTAACTACTGCCAAGGTCGTATCCTTGTCGAAAAAGTGTGCTTTGTTCAAATCAAAGCCCATCTTGACTTTTTGCCCTGGTTGATAAATATCCCGGGCATTGATGTTAGCTACAAATTCTGTTTCATCCACTCTTTGGTAAAGCTGAATAGTAGCGCCCAATAGTTCAGAAACGACGACTTCAGATTCGACCACCGCGTCAGGCCAAGTTTCTAAAAAGGCCTCTTCTGCGTGGATATCTTCTGGCCGAATACCCAGTATCAAGTCGCGGTCATTATAGCCCTGCTCATTAAGCAGTTTTGACTTGCCTTCAGGTATTCCCAGATTAAGGCCCTTGCCATCAGAGACTTGACCATCATGATAGTGGACATTAAAGAAATTCATTTGCGGTGAACCGATAAAGCCGGCGACAAATTGATTAACTGGATGGTTATATACATCCTGCGGTGTCCCAATTTGTTCAATTTTACCGACTGACATTACGACTACCCGGTCAGCCAAAGTCATAGCTTCAGTCTGATCATGAGTAACGTAAATTGTAGTTGTACCTAAGTTCTGGTGCAGCTTGGCAATCTCTGCCCGCATGGAAACACGCAATTTCGCATCCAAGTTTGACAGCGGTTCATCCATCAAGAAGATGGGAGCATCCCGCACAATTGCCCGTCCTAGTGCAACTCTTTGCCTTTGACCACCAGAAAGTTCTGCGGGCTTTTTATCCAAATATTCACGCAAATTAAGAATCTTAGCAGCATTTTGTACCCTTTTATCAATCTCATCTTTATGATAATGGCGTAGTTTCAAGCCGAATGCCATATTATCGTAAATTGACATGTGCGGATAAAGCGCGTAGTTCTGGAAAACCATGGCAATGTGACGGTCTTTTGGTGCTACATCATTCATTACCTTGTGATCAATTTCAAGAGTGCCTTTGCTAATATCCTCTAATCCCGCAATCATTCTTAAAGTAGTTGATTTACCGCAACCTGAGGGACCGACAAAAACAATGAATTCTTTATCTTTAATGTGTAAATCAAAGTCTTTCACTGAATAGTGATCATTGCCTTCATACTTTTTACACATATGGTTTAAGTCAACTTCAACCATATCTTTAACCTACCTTCTTATTATTTTTCTTAAATACAGCCACAATTTGATCCAGCTTTAATTCTTTTGTAGATTTAACGATATAATCAGCTCCTTTAAGTATTTGTTTATCTCCAATTCCTACTGCAAACTGGTGCGCAGCCTTAATTGCTGCAACACCGGCAGCTGCATCTTCAAAGCTAATTACTTCATCATTATGCAACTGCAATAATTGCTGTGCTTTTTGATAAATTTCCGGATCCGGCTTGCCGCGTTTCAGCAAAGCAGGATTAACAATTTGATCAAATTGACTGGCAATACCCAGCTTACTCAAGATTTTGGGGGCATTTTTAGAAGCAGAAGCAATACACATTTTCAGACTTGCTTTTTTGGCATCTGCTAATAATGCTGTAATTCCGGGCAAAATATCAGCTGGCGTCATGGTTTCGACCTGCTCTAAAAACTTTTCATTTTTTTCTGCCGCAAATTCTTCTTTTTGGGTCTCGGTGTACTTATTTTCCTGCTTGCCATACTTCAGAATTAAATTAAGAGAGTCCATCCGTGATATTCCCCGCAGAGAATCTAACTGCGCGCTGGTTAATTTAATACCCAGTTCTTGAACTAAATTATTCCACGCTGCCAGGTGAAATTTGGCTGAATCTGTCAGCACACCATCTAAATCAAAAATCAGGCCTTTAAGCAATTTTGTTCACCCTCTTTTAAAGTAACCTTTTGCTCTTTAACTAAAATTGTCAATTCCTGTCCGCTAATTAACGTAATACGTGTCTCCTGCTGCGTCACTTCTACCTGAATTAAGCGGCCGCGATAATTAATTTTAAAACTATACCCGGTCCAATTATCTGGCACAAAAGGATTAAATCTCAATTGGTTGTGACCATAACGCATGCCAGCAAATCCCTGGACTATTGCCAGCCAAGAACCGCTCATCGAAGTAATGTGCAGGCCGTCATTCGTATCATTATTGTAGTTATCGAGATCTAGGCGGGCCGTGCGTTCATAAAATTCTACTGACTGTTTTTTACGCCCTAATTCTGCTGCCAAAATTGAATGAATACAGGCGGAAAGAGAGCTTTCATGCACCGTCAACGGCTCATAAAATGCAAAGTTACGTTCTTTTTGCTCCTTGGTAAATCTGTCATCCAAGTAATAAATACCTTGCAATACATCGGCCTGCTTGATGAAAGGTGACCGTAAAATTTTATCCCAAGACCAATGCTGATTTATTGGTCTTTGGTCAAGCGGAATTTCTGTAGCTGGTCTAATATCTTTATCTAAAAAATCATCTTGCTGCAAGAAAATGCCGCGTTCTTTATCTTCAGGCAAATAAATATTTTCAATAATGTCCTGCCATTTTGCCTTTTCTTCTTTAGTTACATTTAAACGCTCTTGAGCAGCCTTATCCGCAAGTGGCAGTCTCTTTAAAGTATATTGCAGTACCCATTGCGCCATAATGTTGGTAAACCAATTATTATTAACATTATTGTCGTATTCATCAGGTCCTGTTACTCCGTGGATAACATATTTATGCCGCCATTTGGAATAATGGACTCGATCAGCCCAAAATCTGGCAGTGCCTACCAGGACATCCATGCCTTCGTCCTTAACGTAGGATTCGTCTCCCGTATAACTAGTATACTGTTTGATTGCAAAGGGAATATCTTCATTACGGTGTATTTCTTCAAAAGTAATTTCCCACTCGTTATGACATTCAATCCCGTTAAAGGTTACCATCGGGAAAAGCGCTCCGGCTAAGCCTTGCTGCTGGGCGTTATAATAGGCACCGTCAAGTTGATCATGCCTGTATTGTAATAGCGCCCGTGTGACATTCGGCTTAGTAATACAAAGGTACATCGGAAAGATAAAAGCCTCTGTGTCCCAATATGTGGCTCCACCATATTTTTCACCAGTAAAACCTTTAGGACCGATATTAAGCCTCTTGTCTTCACCGTAATACGTCATGAATAACTGTAAAATGTTAAAACGAATACCCTGTTGCGCTTCATCATTACCAGTAATAACTACATCACTTTTAGTCCAGCGATCCTGCCAAACCGCAGTATGATCGGCCAAATTTTCTGCAAAACTTTTTGATTGCAATTGTTGCATCAACTTATCCGCACGATCACTTTGCTTTTCGGGTGCTACATCACGACTGGTAATTACGATCACATCTTTTTCCAAAGTGTAACTTTCTTCGGCATTTAGAGTAATTGCCAACTTCTCACTTAACTTTGCAGTTGCAGTTTTAACAGTACCCTTAACAACATGATTATTATTTCTCAGGCCTGCTTTTAATAAAACCGTAAACTGGGGCACATCGTAAGGATTAGGCTTGGTTATAACTTGAATAGAACGCTTTGCAGCATTCTCATTGCAGCTAAGCCAAAAATGTTCATTATAGTTACTGTCTTCATTAGTAACTGTGCCATCAAGCGTTGAATTAAACTCAATTTCTGCCTGACCTGCAAGTACAGTAGCTTTAACAGTGATTAAAGCCGCTTCTTTTAACCTAATGTGTAAAAAACGCTGAAATTCAAACTTGACTTTAGTATTTGCACCCTCATAAATAAAACTGCGGGTAAGCAAGCCTTGATGCATATCTAATTCAAAATAAAAATCTGTAAATTTAATCTTAGCTAAGTCAATTTTTTCATTATTAACTGTGATGCCAATTCCAATAAAGCTGGGGGCATTAATGCTTTTGCCAAAATATTTCGGATAGCCGTTTTTCCACCAGCCTACTCGCGTTTTATCTGGAAACCAGACACCTGCTAAGTATGTACCTTGCAGTTGATCTCCAGAATAGCCTTCTTCAAAATTACCGCGCATCCCCATATAGTCATTGCCAATCGCAGTAATGCTTTCCTGCAGCCTTTTATCCACCGGGGAAAACTTGTGCGTGGCAACTTTCCATGGGTCAACCTCAAAAATTCGTTTCATTTACTTTCGCTCCCTCTTTGTGAGGTTTTTGTTTACGCTTTCATTATTCGCAAAAACGGGATACTTGGCAATAGCAAAATCGCTGTTAACGGTATCAGAATCATGTTTAAAAAAACAACTAGCATCAACTAGTTGTTTTTAAAATTAATTTGCAAGTTCAATGACAAATCCGTGCTCGGCAAGTTGACCAGCTGCAAAATTCTGACTTAATACTACCTGGCCGTTTGTGGAAACGGCAATCTTATCAGGACTTGTATTAAAAAGAGCAGTGATCTTTTCTGTACCAATTCGCTTAACTTTGATTAAGCCGGTAGACGTAACGCTTAGACTGATTGTGCCATTACCTAAACTAGCAGCATGATTATTTCTAAAAGCAATCAGCTTTTGCACTTTATACCAAAAAGGCGTGCCCTTTTTTTGCCAGTCCATTGGCTTGCGGCAATCGGGATCTTCTCCTCCTGTCATTCCCATTTCAGTACCGTAATAAATACACGGGCTGCCAGTCTGCACGAACATGAAAGTCAAGCTTTGCAAAGCCAGCGCCTTATTTTCACCTGCAAGCGTCAGTAAACGGGCGGTATCATGAGAATCAAGCATATTCATCATTGCCTGATTCGTGCAGTCGCGGTACATCATTAGTTGATCAGTAAGAGCCGCAACTAGTTCCTGAGCTGTCTTGGTTTTGTGCAGAAAATGTTCCTCAATCTGTAAAGTATACGGATAATTCATTACTGCAGAAAACTCGTCACCGTTGAGCCAAGGCCGTGCACTATGCCAAATTTCACCTACAATATAGAAGTCGGGCTTAATTGCAGTAAGTGCATCATGAAATTTTCGCCAAAAATGATGGTCTACTTCGTTAGCCACATCCAACCGCCAGGCATCAATATCAAAATATTTTACCCAGTAAGTTGCGATTTCCAGCAGAAAATCTTGGACTGCAGGATTGGCAGTATTTAATTTGGGCATCTGTCCTTCAAAAGCAAAGGTATCATAATTTGGACCGCCTGCCTCAGGTCCTTGATATGGTTTAACTGGAAAATGATTAATATGAAACCAGGATGCAAACCGCGATTTAGAACCATTTTTGATTACATCCTGCCACTGCATTGACTGGCCACCTAAGTGATTAAAGACAGCGTCCAGCATTACTTTCATTCCCCTTTTATGAGCTTCACTCACGAACTTGGCAAACAAATCCTTGTCACCAAAATCAGGGTCAATCTGCAGATAGTCTATCGTATCATACTTATGATTGGAGCTAGCTTTAAAAACCGGACACAAGTATAACCCATTAACGCCCAGTTCCTTTAAATAGTCCAGATGGTCAATAATGCCCTGTAAGTCGCCCCCGTAAAAGTCTTCTCGTCCGGGATGATCTTGCGGATTCCAGGGTTTTGTGCCTTGAGGGTCATTATTTTTATCACCATTGGCAAAGCGCTCAGGAAAGATCTGATACCAAACAGTATTTTTAACCCAGTCAGGAGTTTTGGTTTGATCAATTTCATGCAAGTAAGGTAATTTGAAGTAGCTGCTGTCAGCTGCTAAATTTGCTGCAGTAAAGTCTTTGATCCCGCGGTCTCCAACAATTTTATGGCTGTCATCCTGGCCAACGACTTCGAAAGTATATTTAAGGCGGCGATAAGGAGCTTTCAAAGTTGCTACCCAATAATCAGTTGCCTGACCTTGTCCTGCTTTAGTCATGGCCACGGTTTTATCAGTCTTGGTATCAAGATAATTATCAGTATAATGAACTATTACTTTTTTAACATCATTTTTGGCACTATGGAACCGAATCCGCACATGGTGCTGACTAATGACAAAACAGTCTTCGCTTTCCGTTCTATGTTTCAGGGCTGCTAATTGCATTTTTTCCTCCATTATTTACTTAAAACCACACCAGAATACGGCATCAAAATCAATTCATCCTTATTCAAATAATGCTGTCCGGCAGTTAGCATGACTTTCCTATATTTACCAGGTACTTTAATTCTTGATTTTTGACTGCTTAGTGAAACTGCCACAATTGCACTATCATTTGCTAAATCCCGCTGGTAAACGTAGCTGTCATTAGCGGTTGCTAACAAGTAAAAACTACCTGATTGAAACAAAGCCGTTTTTTTCAAACTAAGCAGTTGTCTGTAAAAGTTAAACATACTGTCAGGGTCATCCAGTTCAACCTGAACATTAGCGTTATTTTGGCTTTGCCCTTCAAGCCACGGACTCACTTTTGAAAAACCATAATTTGGCTTTTTAAGTGTCCATGGCATCGGTCCTCGTGCCGGCATTTTATGCGTTTGACTGACCATTTTTAATGCTTCCGCTTTTGTTAGTCCCCAATCTGCAGCTTTCGTGATAAAACGTTCTGCTTCTTGATCATTAAACTCTTCTTCAGCAGTGAAAAGCAGATTTTTTAAGCCCAATTCTTCGCCATAATAGATAATGGGGATTCCCCGTTGCAAATACATCAACATTGCTAAGCTGCGTGCCTGTGTTTCAGTTCTTGCTATTCTGCTAGCCAGTCGCGGCATGTCGTGATTACTCCAATATAATGTAGGCTGAGAAACCTGCGCCAGAGTTTGTTGCCAAATAACCTGCGTCTTCTTAAAAGCATCCCAGTCAAGTCCTTTAGGCTGAAAATCTGCAGGCAAGTTATGATCAATGTGCCTTTGATCATCCTTAAAATAACGAAAAGTAACAACACTATCTAAAAGATGGTGGTCTTCTGCCGTATAGTCCGCTGCTAAGTTAACATTAGCGCTGGCAGCTTCCCCCAAAAGCAAAGCTTCCGGATAATCCTTTTTTATTTGCTCACAAAATGGTCGCAGCCACTTCTGAACTTGGGGCAAATTAGCAAAAAAGGGTTCGGCAACTATCGTTTGGTCGTTTGCTATTTCTTTTACTGGGAAACTTTGCCGTAAATCTGCCTTGGCAATATGAATAAAAGCGTCAAGGCGCAAGCCATCTATTCCTTGAGCCAGCCAAAATTCCGCACTTTTGAGCATTTCTTGTCTTACTTTAGGATTACGCCAGTTTAAATCCGGCATGTGCTTGTCGAACAAATGGAAATAAAATTGGCCCGTACCTGCTGGATCCGGCTCCCAAACGCTGCCGCCAAAAAAGCTGCCCCAGTTATTGGGACGCTGATTATTTGCACCTGCAAAAATATAGTAGTCGCGATATTGACTATGCGGATCACTTTTGGCCTTTTTAAACCATTCATTTTGATCAGAAGTATGGTTTAAAACAAAATCTAAAAGCACATGAATCCCTACTTGATGACAAGCAGCAATTAGAGCTTTCATGTCTTTTGTTGTTCCCATTCGGGGATCTATTTTAAAATAATCAGCCACATCATAGCCGTTATCAACCTGCGGGGAAACAAAAACAGGATTTAGCCAAATAGTATTAATACCGAGCTGTTGTAAATAAGGTAATCTCTGCCTGATTCCATTTAAATCACCAATACCATCATCGTTACTGTCTTGAAAAGACTTGGGATAAATTTGGTAAATTATTGCATGCTCATACCAATGCGTCATAAATTTATACCTCCACTTAAAGTTTAGCTGAGAAAGCTGGTGAGAGGCAATGGTAATAGCAATGTTACCGCTATCAGAAAAAATCGTCGCTAGTTCAATTAAATTAGCGTAGTTCGTTATATTCAGGTATGTTTTTTCCTAAAAAACTATTGCATTTTTTGTGAGTTCAATTATATCATTTCAATTCTCACAGACTAGCCTTTTTAACCATTAAAAAAGCACATAATAATCAGTCCGATATCTGATTATTATGTGTATTTCTATTTGTACTTAAATATTTTACCTGGTTGATTCTCTTTTAACTAAGGAAGGCTTAATTAGTGCCTCTCCTTGAGGAGACCCTTTTTGATCAATTTTGCGTAAGAGCATGTTGGCCAAGAGCTCACCCATTTTAAAAATTGGCTGTTTAATGGTAGTTAACTTCAAGTTGGAAACCTGATCCAGAAAAACGCCATCGTAGCCAATCACACCAAAGTCAGCCGGAACTTTAGCCTTTTCATCCTGCAATTGTCTGACCACTCCTATAGCAATACGATCGCTGGCACAGATAAAACAGGTATCTTTAGGAAACTTGTGGAAATTATTTTTGATTACTTCTTGCGCAGCGTGACTGTGATTAGCAATGCGGTAGATTTGCGGGACCTTTTTGTGCTTCTGTAAAGTATTGACATAACCCGTTTCACGCGAATACTCAAATGGCTCTCTGACATCAATGCCTATGAAAACAACGTTTTGGTATAACCGCGCAAGTGCATATTTTGTCGCCAGTTCTCCACCATACTGATTATTATTGTCCACATAATCATAGCCATGATGATTTTCGCCAAATAAAATAAAGGGTTTTTTAAGACTGTCAAATAAAGCATAATCACTGGAGCGGGCACCAGTAATCAGGTAACCGTCAAAGTTGCCATCTTCTATTTGATTTCTGTCTGTAACCAGCTGGATGGCATATTGCTTTTTAGATAACCCGCGAGCAATACCAAATAACAGGTTCATATAATAGGGCTCTGTCGTATCCACATCTTCCAGCGTGACAAATTTAATCACATTTGTCCGCTTATTTACCAAAGCCTGAGCAACATAATTAGGGTGATAATCAAGTTCATCCATCGCCTGTTCAACTAATTCGCGCAATTCATCGGTCACTTGTTCAGGATGATTAATTACCCGCGAAACTGTCATCTTTGAAACATTAGCCTTTTTAGCAACATCAAGCAAGGTTACCATCACGATTCGCCCCTAATCTAAGTACATTCGTTTTAGTTGAGCCAAGTCATCATCATTAAAGCCCAATACTTTTTTGAAAAAGGTGGGAAAATCGCCCCAGCCGCCACGGACTGTTTCTGTAATGCCGCGAATGGCTATACCTTCACCTTTAGTTACATTCATTTTGGAAACCATTTGCGTAATTTCATCATTACTTGGTAATTGCCGCGAAATAGCAAAATCATATAACTCGTTAGTTAATAAATAATCGCGGGCAATGGTATCATCATCTACGCCCAGCGCCATTAATATTAAAGCCGAAACCATTCCCGTTCTATCTTTTCCGGCACTGCAGTGATAGACCAGTGCCTCATCTGCGGGCAATTCCAGCAACTCCGCAAAAACACGGGCAAACATTTCCTGACTGTGCGAACTAAGCAGAGTTTGCTGGTAAATGCGACCAATAAAGTTATGGTGCATATCAGGAATATGATGTAAGAAACGGTAGATTGAACGATTGTTTTGGGCATCATTGACGTTATCAGAATATACCGGCAAGTCCACATATTCCACATCGGGCCAAGAAATATCCGGTGAAGAGGACTTCTCGTATTCAGAGCGTAAATCGCAATCAACAGTGACACGCATTTTAGCTAATTTAACTTGATCCCTGGCCGTTAAAGAACTAAGTGAATCTGAACGATAAATTTTATTCCATTTAACTGTTTTGCCAGTCACACTTTGATAACCGCCAACATCACGAAAGTTCATCGGACTATCTAGTGCAACTATTCGATCATGTGCCAATTTCTTGTCCCCCTTTTTTTAAATAACTTATTCACCATGTGCAAAAACCTGAGTGGCCTTCACGGCCTTCTTCCAGCCTTGATATAAATGTTCTTTTTCACTTTCAGGCATTTGAGGCTCAAAGGTCTTGCCTACAACAAAAATATCTTTTAATTCAGCCACATTTTGCCAATAGCCGACTGCCAGACCGGCCAAGAAGGCTGCGCCCATTGAAGTTGTTTCCAATACTTTAGCACGTTCGATTTTAATGCCCAGGATATCAGACTGGAATTGGAGCAAATAATCATTATTGGACGCTCCGCCATCAACGCGCAAGGTTGGAATTTTAATGCCGGAATCAACCTGCATCGTATCCACTACATCCCGTGTTTGGTAAGCTAACGATTGCAACGTCGCCTTGATAAAATCCTTATCATTTGTTCCACGTGTAATTCCAAAAACGGATCCACGTGCTTCTGAATCCCAGTACGGAGCACCTAAACCTGTGAAAGCCGGAACAACGTAAACCTCATTTTCAGACTTAGATTGTCTGGCTGCTTTTTCCGAATCTGCAGCCGTCTTAATCATTTTTAACGAGTCGCGCAGCCACTGAATAGCACTGCCCGAAACAAAAATAGAACCCTCTAAAGCATAAGAAATTTTGCCATTTAAGCCATAAGCAATAGTCGTCAACAAATTATTGTCCGACTCTGTCGGCTGGTCACCAGTATTCATGACGATAAAGGAGCCAGTACCATAAGTATTTTTAACCATGCCTTTTTTCAGGGCCAGCTGACCAAACAAGGCTGCTTGCTGGTCTCCGGCAATACCGGCAATTGGCACTTTGCCACCAAAAAAGGTATAAGATTTAGTATAACCATAGATTTCAGAATTGGACTTAACTTCCGGCAACATTACTTTGGGAATATTGAGCAACTTTAAGATGTCATCATCCCATTTTAAGTCGTGAATATTAAACAGCATCGTTCTCGAAGCATTAGTGTAGTCAGTCACATGAACTTCACCGTCAGTTAAGTTCCACAAAAGCCAGCTGTCAATTGTGCCAAAAAGCAAGTCGCCATTTTCGGCTTTTTCTTGTGCACCAGCAACATGATCTAAAATCCAGCGAATTTTAGTAGCACTAAAGTATGGGTCAATTATTAATCCCGTCTTTTTATGGATCAATTCACTATAGCCATCTGCCTTTAGCTTTTCAGCCAAGTCGGTTGTCTGCCGCGATTGCCAAACAATTGCATTATATATAGGTTTGCCAGTTCTTTTATCCCAAATTACCGTTGTTTCACGCTGGTTAGTAATACCAATTGCTGCTATCTGCCCCGGTCGCACGCCAGAATTAATAATGGCATTGGCAATTGTTGTTTGGACTGCGTGCCAAATCTCTTCAGGTTTATGCTCTACCCAACCAGGTTGAGGAAAATATTGGGGAAATTCCTTTTGTGAAGAAGCTATTTTTCTGCCCTGATGATCAATTATCATCGCTCTAGTTGAAGTAGTTCCCTCATCGATTGCCATAATATATTGTTTTAGCATGTTGTCTCTTGTATCCTCTCCGACAGAAAGCGGTTTATACTAATTTTACTACCCGGCCTTGCTTTTACAAGAATTTATTATAACATTATCCTTATTTTAAGTTATACTGGTTACATAGAGCTTACATTAAAAAGAGGATACATAAAAATGAAAAAAGAAATTATTGCTTTAACAATAGCGGGAAATGACAGCGATGGCAGCGCAGGGATGACTGCTGATTTGCATTCATTTTATGCCCGTCAAGTTTACGGTATGGGACTTTTAACAGCTGCCGTTGCTGGTAATACTACTGGTATATATGCACAAGAAGTTATGCCTATTTCTTTTATTCAAAAACAATTTGATGTTTTAAACGATGATTTTAAAATTGACGCACTTAAAACCGGTATGCTGGCTAACCAGGACGTAATTGCCTGCGTTGCTGCTAATTTGCACAAGTATGATATGGGTAAGATCGTGCTCGATCCGGTTATTATGACCAAACACGGTGATACCTTGCTTGATGACGATGCCTACCAAGCTTTTCTTGAGCAGTTAATGCCACTAGCCGACATTATTACGCCTAACTTTTACGAGCAGAAAAAATTAACCGGTTTGAATTTAGAAACCAAAGATGAAATTCATCAGGGCGCGAAAAAATTGCAGGATATGGGCGCTAAAAATGTTTTAATGAAGGGGCGTCATGATGATTCTGCGCAGTCGCAAGTAACAGATATTTTACTCACTGCAGACGGCAAATTTCACGAATTTACCAAGCCTTTCATTAATACAGATAGAATTAATGGTACAGGTGACACCTTATCAGCAGTAATTGCTGCTGAATTAGCAAAAGGACAATCAATTATTGCCAGTGTCCAGACTGCTAAAGATTTTACTTATGAAGCTATTGCTCACCCAATTGCAGTTGGCTCCAAATACGGCCCAATTAATCACTTTGCAGCGCAACAAAATCTTAAATAACTATTCTTTGCCCACTTCTAACTATTAAGATATACTTTAAACAAGAAAATAGGGGTTGGTAAACAATGGCGAACAAAATAATCAAGATTGCATATTTATACGAAGACCTGATGAACACCTATGGTGATTCCGGAGATGTTAAAATCATAAGTTTTTTACTTAAAAAGCAAGGCTATACTACGCAAGTGGATAATATTTCTCTTGGTAGTGAGTTCAATGCTTTTGACTACGACTTCATCTTTTTTGGCGGCGGACAGGACTTCGAGCAAACTGTTATTGCCAAAGATTTACCGCGTCATAAGGAAACCTTAACCAAGTACATTAACGCAGGTAAACCTATGGTAGGCGTTTGTGGCGGCTATCAACTCATTGGCACTTATTACAAAACTAATGCCGGTGTGACTATCAAGGGGCTAGATATCCTGCCCTTCCATACTGTTTTTAAAGCAGATAAGCGCATGATTGGCGATACCCGCTACATGAGTGAATGGGGCGAAGTCAAGGCCTTTGAAAATCATTCCGGGCAAACTTATTTTGACGATCAGGATAAGTTGCATCCCTTAGGGGAAATGATTGAAGGCTACGGCAACAACCCGCAAGACCACGTTGAAGGCCTGCGTTATCGCAATTTCATTGGTACCTATTCTCACGGGCCGTTGTTAAAAAACTTGAATGTCGCTAACGCCATAGTAAAGATGATTCTTGAATGGCATGATGAGCGAATAGCAGCTAAAACAAATTAATTACAAAAAAGCTTCTAGGCGTAGTAAATGATATGACCCCCGAATTAAGACAATTTCGCAGGTCATATTTTTATGTCTAAATTGTCTAAGCAAGATAAAATTAAAGTCTTTCATCTTTGGCAGAACTATCAGGTTGGAGCAGTTCGCTTGTTACCATCGTAGAACATTTGCTGGCGCATATTGTGATACATCAGGGTCAGTGCCTTATCGGTGGCAGTACTATCACTGGCTAGCAGCTGCTTTAAATATTCCTGTTCCTGGCCCTCTTCAATCATAGGCGGTTCAAACTAAACTCGCCCCGGTAAGTTGCTACACCGCCTGATCCATTACGCAAATATCCTGGAAAGGCAGCCGTATCGCGGGCAACAATCTTATTAAGCTTCTTTTCGAAGTTTAAGTCTAGGGGCATTTTTTCGTTGATGGCAAACTGCCAGCCGCGCTTCAATTGAACGATAATATTAATATCATCGATTGGAATGCCCTCAACACCCAGACCCATCAATGATTGTCTGGGTCTGTGGCATAGTGGTAGTCAGGCCTTCAAAGCGTGAGTTCGTGAAGACTAATTTGGTTAAATTAGTTTTGGCAAAGCGTCTATTTTCTTCAGGCGTTAGTCTGAACTTGTCTTCATACTTCAATTGATTTATCCTGCTTTCTAATCTAATCCAAGGCTATCGTCACGATCAAGCCCCCGCTGCTCTTTTTCCTGTTGTTCAGCGTGTTTTTGGGCAAGTTCAGCTTGGCTAAGTGTCTTTCCAGCACTTTGTAGTACTTGGAACGCTCGATTGCGGCTGGGTGTGTTTTCGACTTTAATTAGTTTAGCAATTTTGTCAACATTAGCTTCATTTTGCGCTTCAATCATCTCTTTGTTTCTTCGCGGATAGTCAATTACTTGGCCATGATTAGCCGCGTATGCAGAAAGAAAAACTTTGCAACTACGGCCGTTGCCCTCTCTAAACGGGTGCATGAAATTAATTGCGTCTAGCAGCTCAGCATAGTCTTTGTTAGCCAAAGGCTTTCTCGCGGGGTGCTTGTGCAGCATATTATTAATATCTTTTTCGGCAAAATCGAATCTGGTATGATCAAAAAACTCATACCCGTTTTTATTGAAATTGCCGGGGCGATATTTACCGGCCCAATCGTATAGTTCACCAAATAAGAATTGATGTACCTTCTTAAGGTCTCCGATATCGTTTATTTGGGGCTTTTTTTGCAACAAGAACAAAGCATTCCGAGCGGATAGCTCATATTCCTTTTTCTCTAACTCCTTTGGGTCATGGATATGGAGCTTATTTTTTAGGACGCCATTTGAATACAAGGTTTCACTAATCCAATCACTCATTATCCTTGCCCCAAATTTCTTCAAAGCGCTCAGCTACTACTGGGTCAGGCTGGATAGCTTCATCAAGCAATTCCTGGATATCTGATTCTGTAGGATTCCACCCTTCCAGGTGGTTGACTTCCACGACAGTTCTAATTTGTTGGTAAATTTCTTTATTAGCAATGAAAACGCCTTGGATAGTCTGCGTTTCATCGTTTATATCTAAAATATATGGTTGTGTTTCTAGCATATTGAGTAAATCTCCTGGCTTCTCTTTAAGTGCGATTGCAAAGGCATTAAGGACCCTAATTGACCAGGTCTCAATTGGTTTAACAATTGAGTTTCTTAAAGTACTAAGTGGGACGTTGCTGGCCTCAGCGACTTTAGCGACGCTTATATTTTTGCTTTTGAGTAGTTTAACGATTGTTGCACTCATTTTAAAGCCTCCAATATCTTTACTTATATTATACCATATTTAATCACTTTTATAGTGATATATGGTAAAAAGCGATATTAGATTTTAAAGTAGTGCTATTCAAGTTCTATACCTGTGGATTGTATTACCTGCTTATTGGAAATCACAACACTATCTGTTTTGTCTTTATTTAATTGTATCTCCGCTTAGTAGAATTTTCTTGTTTTTTACTATTAACTAGCACATCGTTCCAATCTTTACCAATAGTTTTGGCAGGCTGTAAATTGCTGAATTGGGGTGTAGTGGTCAAAATTGCAATTTTTTTAATTTGATTGTTTACAAAAGGAATGATTTTTTTGTTGTAGGCTAATTCAGGAATATCTTTATTTTCCATATATTTTAATGAGAGTTACATCGTCACCTTTGACCTCAATAACCACTGTGTTGTCAATTGTTGCTATATTTTTAATAATAGAAAAAGTATTAGAGTCTATATCAGATTTTTTATATATTGCAACAAGCTCAAAAGGCTCTGCCGATGTATTATTCATCTCAGGCATATTATCATTTGATGCAAAAACGGTATTAATTCTTAAAGCCCCAAAAGTGATATAATTAAGGCTACTATTAATAAAGATGACTGTTTATATTTTTTAAATTCTGTTTTCATAATTTTTTCTCTCTTCCTAACATATTAAAAATGAGCAAAAATGAAAAAATAACAAAAACTATAACTGTATTTATTTTAACATTTCTCTTTATCGGCATTGGAATAAGCTTTATACATTATTATAGAATTAATTCTTTAGAAAAAACCGTATATCTTAGTGCTGGCGAAAGAAAATATTCATATAACTTAGACACATATAAATGCTTACATAATAAAAAAATTGCTTCTGTTAAAATAACTACTGATAATCAAGGATCTTATGATACGCTTTATTATGGCGGAAAAATTAATAATAGATATTATGGCTTTCTATTTAAAGATCGTGGCATATTAAGAAAAGCAAAATTAATTTATATTAAAAAAATTGATGAATAATAGCATATTAGCTTTTAATATAATAATTTTAACAATGCGAAATAACTGAACTAAAAAGGCAGCTTAAGCTATATGACCCCAAAATTTAGGTCAAATTTGGGGTCATATCAGTTACTGCCTTTTTATGAATTAATGAAATTAACCGTAATATTGATCCCGGTCTAAAGCAGTTTCATCAAAATTAACTATCATAAATTCATAGTTTGAAAAACACTCCATCCAATTGTTAAAATAGTCGTTCTCTTTTTTTAGCGACTTACTATTTTCTTCTCCTTCTATTATAAAGGGCTTTGAACGTATATTAAAATTTGCATGTATTGCACCCAGCAAATTCAATAAACACAAGAAATCTTTTGCTGAAGCCACACTTACATGAAAAGATTTAAACGAACTATTATTTTCGCCAAGATATCTTTTCGCTCTATTATACTCATCAGCAGATTCTGCCTTATAATTTTCAACGCTATTTACATTCTCTTCAATAATAGCTGTCGGAGCTTGATTTTTAAAAAGATCTAGTATCTTTCTTAATTTAAAAAATTGTTCATCATTCATTTTTATCATTCCATTTAAAAGGCGGTGCGTGGAAACATTATATCTCCTAAGAAGCAATCAATTTTACCGCTTAAAGTGGCTTAGCCATATCACCCACGAGTGCAAGAGTGAGAATATTGCGGTTAAGTTTGGCATCGGCCTATACCGCCAACTCTATAACTGACGGTACTTGCTTTTATGCTTCCGCTAGCATAGTAGTGCATTGTTAGCTTCCCAAATCATTTAAAGACAGCAAATACAGGGTTACGGTCAGTTACTTTTAGTGCATAATATATGCTGCCGCCAGAAGTCCACACTTTAGAAATTCCTAAATAACCATTAATATAATAATATTAAGTAAATATACATTATTACAAGATAAGTATATCTTGCTTTCCCCAAGTTGCACACTTACCTGGGACTTTGAACAATAATTACATTGTTCAATATCAAAATTTTATTATGAAATTGACTAAAGACAAGTAAGAATAAAATAAAAGCGGTTTTTACAAAAGTTACTTCCAATCTTGCTTTTCATAAGCCATCTGCCAAAACTGCAATTCATAATAGCTGCTGCGCACAAATGCAGTTTGCATTTGCTCAAGTTCTTCATTAGTGGCACTTTCAGCCAAAGAATTGGTTAAATGCAGCATTTTGGCTACGTTGGTGCCATACCATTCGCCATTATAAGTATCAATCCATTCCTGATAATAAGAAACCGGTGAGCCCTTTTCTGCCATTTTTTGGCCAATTTCCTGATAGAGCCAGTAACATGGTAAAAGTGCTGCAACCGCTGGTTTAACACCAGATCGATTTAATGTCATATGCATATGGTTAACGTAGTTATAAGCTGTCGGAGCCACCGGAGTTGCAGTTATTTCAGTCGCAGTTATTTTTAATTCTTCAAAAAAATGGCCTCGCACTGATATTTCGACATCTTTCAAGTCTTGCGCCCCTGCTAGTAAAAATTCCTTTACTTCCTGATTATCCGTTTTTGCCGCAATTAATTCATGCAACTTGCTAAATTCTCTTAAATAATAGCGATCCTGCAACAGATAAAATTTAAAAGTTGCAATTGGGAGTTCGCCACTTTGCAATTCCTTAATAAAGGGATGCACCATACTTTTATGCCACAATGCCTTCCCAGCTTCGTGCAGTCGATCCGTAAAATTCATGAATATTCTCCTTCGAGTTAAGTAATATTGTAAAATGACTGTTAATTATTACTAATTACATTTTACTAAAGATAAATTCTAACCACTATACTGTTTTTGACTGTTATGCACAATCTTTTAATAACAGTCAAAGTACCAGCATTTATAGTTTATAATAGATAGCAACTTTATCAACCTACTATTGTAATCAGTAATAAATTCCGTTATAATTGTAAGCGATAACACGAGGGGTGCCTTTTTGGCTGAGATGAAAGTATTTCAGACCCTTTGAACCTGTAAGTCAATACTTGCGTAGGAACGTGTCAAAACTGCTGAAGCTTTGGCATTTCCGCATGCCAAAGTTTTTTTATTAGTCAAAAATTCTAAGGATATTAAATTAGGAGTAATAAAATGCAGTTAAAATTATTAGACAAATTGCGAGCAGAAAACCCGGTTATTTTCAATATTGCTAATTTTGTAACAGTTCAAGATGTGGCCAATGCTGTTAATGCTATTGGTGCTTCACCAATTATGAGCAATGAAGTCGCTGAAGCTGAAGAAATAGTGCGGATGGCTGCCGCTGTGGCAGTTAATATTGGCTGTTTAACTAAAGAGCAAATTAACCACATTAAAAAAGTGGAAGATTTAGCGCGCCAATATAATAAACCCATAGTATTTGATCCCGTTGCCGTTGGCGCCGTGGAGTACCGTTATAAAATCACAGATAAACTTTTATGGGATTTTCATACCAGTATTATTCGCGGCAATATTGGTGAGATCGCTGCCTTAGGTGGCTTTGATTGGAGCTCAAAGGGGATTGATGCAGGCTCCGGTTCTGGTGATATTGATGAAATTACTGCTAAAACTGCTCAAAAATATCGTTGCACAGTCATTGCGAGCGGACCTACAGACACAATCAGCGACGGTAAAAGAATAGCCCACGTCCATAACGGCTCACCCCTTTTTAAAACACATGTCGGCTCAGGAGATATGTTAACCAGTATTGTCACAGCTTTTACAGCTGTTGCTGCCGATCCTTTTGAAGCAGCTCAAATAGGTGCTTTAGTTTTCAGTTGCGCCGGTCAATTAGTAGTTAAAGATCATCCCAATGTCGGACCTGCTACTTTTGGCATGTATCTCATGGATTATTTGTATAAAGTAAAAGTTGCAGATATTGAACAAATTGCTGATTTTGATTAAGGAGCTTTATGATGACAGAAAAAATTAATTCTTTTCCCCAAGTTTTAACTATTGCCGGCACTGATTCAGGTGGTGGTGCTGGAATCATGGCTGACTTAAAAACTTTTCAAATGCAAAAAGTATTTGGTACAGCTGTAGTAGTAGCAGTGACAGCACAAAACACTTTAGGTGTACAAAAATCTTTTTTACTTCCCTTAGAAATGATCGATGCCCAATTCGCCTCTCTGGCAGAAGATTTCCACATCCGTGCTTGTAAAACGGGAATGTTAGGTGATGCAGCTCATGTTCACCAAGTCGCACTTAATTTGCAAAAGTATGACTTTGGCCCTGTTACCATAGATCCAGTGATGGTTGCTAAGGGTGGGGCTCCATTATTAAGTCAAGATGCTGTTGCCACTGTTAAAAATGAACTACTGCCTTTAGCCGATCTTATAACACCTAACTTACCAGAAGCGGAGACTTTAACTGGCATCAAGGTACAAGATCAAGCCCAATATCCAGAATTAGCTCATAAATTACAAGATATGGGAGTTAAAAATGTGCTAATTAAAGGCGGTCATGCAAGTAGCGAACAAGTAAAAGATTATGCTTTATTTGCTGATGGTTCTGATCTTTGGGTCAGCAGTTCCAGGATACATACCGAGCGCACCCATGGCACCGGTGACACGTTAGCTGCAGTAATTACGGCTCAGCTGGCTTTAGGTCAAAGTTTACCGTCAGCAATTAAAATTACTAAAAAGTACGTTACTAAAACTATTAAAGAAACTATTCAAGTTGGTCATGGTCACGGCCCTTTAAATCATTGGGCTCAGTAATTTAGGAGAAATAATGAAAGACTTTAACACTGATTTTTTACATGCTTACTTTATTTGTGGCAGTCAAGACGTTCCAGAAGGTAAAACATTACCGGGCATAGTCGCAGAAGCACTTGCTGCAGGTATTACTGCTTTTCAATTTCGAGACAAGGGACCTAATTCAACTTTAAGTGAAGCCGAGAGACTCCCTATGGCGCAAAAGCTGCACCAATTGTGTCAAACGTATCACGTGCCTTTCTTCATTGACGATGATGTTCAGCTAGCTCAACAAGTTCATGCCGAAGGCGTTCATGTTGGGCAAAGCGATGAAGAAATCAGACAGGTCATTAAAGAAGTTGGCGCTCAAATGATTATTGGCTATTCCTGTTCGAATTTAACGCAAGTTGAACAAGCCAATAAAATCAGCGGAATTGATTATTATGGCAGTGGCCCAATTTATGCCACCCAATCTAAAAGTGATGCCGACCCCGAAATTGGTATTAACGGCTTAAACCAACTGGTCAAAAGCACAACCCGGCCAATTGTTGCTATTGGCGGGATTACCGCTAGCGACTTAAGCGCAATTGCTAAAACTAAGGCAGCTGGTGCTGCAGTAATCTCAATGATTGCTCAAAGCAAAGATATTAAGCAGACTGTCAGTCAAATGCTCACAGCGCCATGGGTGAAAAATGACTAGCATATTTTAAAGAAATAAAAATGATTCTGCACTTGGCAGAACCATTTTTTTATTGATGATATACAGTTTTTAATTTATTAAAATAGCAGTAAAATTTTGAAATTAATCAAGTTGGGCAATCTTTTGCAGTGTTCTAATCATTTGGGCTACAAAGCCGGACTCATTATCATACCAGGCGTAGCCTTTAACTAATTGTGCACCATTATCACCAGTTTCAACCTGAGTCAGAGTTGGATCAAATACCGAACCAAATTCAGTGCCAATAATATCTGATGACACAATTTGATCGTCATTATAGCCAAAAGAGGCATTGCCTTCGGTATGCTTTTTAATTCTAGCGTTAAATTCTTCAGCCGTAACTTTCTCTCCCAAAATAGCGGCTAGTTCAGTAATTGAACCAGAAATAACCGGAACTCTTTGTGCAATACCCGTAAGTTTGCCATCCAATTCAGGTATAACTAGGCCAATAGCTTTAGCTGCCCCGGTTGAATGCGGAATAACATTAGCGACAGCGGCACGAGCATTACGGACGTTGCCACCACGATCAGGGCCATCCTGTAACATCTGTGAAGCTGTGTAGGCATGCGTTGTAGACATAATTCCCACCTGAATGCCAAATTCATCGTTCATTGCCTGAGCTAGTGGTGCCAAGCAATTGGTGGTACATGAGCCTGCGGAAATAATTTGATCAGAGTCAGTTAATTGATCATCATTTACGCTATAAACAATTGTTTTCATATTGCCTGCAGGAGCAGAAATTAATACTCTTTTAACACCGGCATCAAGGTGAGCCTGTGATTTTGCAGTTGAAGTGTAAAATCCGGTACATTCAAGTACTATTTTAACCCCGTCGTTTTTAACCCACGGAATTTGACTAGCATCTTTTTCCGCATAAACCGGAATATTTTTACCATCAATTACAATACTATTAGTTGTAGCAGTTACTTCATGATTAAATTGACCATGCGCAGTATCATATTTTAATAAATGTGCTAACATAGCTGGTGAGGTTAAGTCGTTGATTGCGACAATTTCAATGTCGTTACTGGCCACTTCATAAATTCGCCGTAAAGCGAGCCGACCAATACGACCAAAACCATTAATACCAATTTTTGTAGTCATAATAAGTTCCCCCTTTAGATTACAAAATTAGTATATTAAAATTAATTCACCTTGCATAATCCGAGATTATAATAGGGTTATCACTTTTAATGATATGGAGTATTATGAATTTTAACGATTTATATATTTACCAAACAATTTATGAAACTAGATCGCTTAATAAAGCGGCACTGAAATTGGGCTACACTCAGTCCAATATTACGGCCAGGCTCAAAGCATTGGAGCGAGAAATGAGAACTCCGCTTTTTGTGCGTTCTAATTTAGGAGTCAGACCAACTAAAAATGGACAAAAAATGTATTATTTTGCGACTAAGGCACTACAAAACTATCAAAATTTAAAAGACGCTTTAACCAGTAACAAACCAAAAGTTTTAATCTCCGAATTGCTTTTTGGCTATATTATTACCCAAAAGAAACAGTTTGCAGTTGATCATTATGAAGTCATCATTAAAAGTACTAATGAAATTCAAGAATTATTGACTAAGCATCCCTATGACATGGTCTGGGCCTTTACTCCGATCACTTTACCCCAATATTCGTTAATCAAGAAAAGTCATTTACAAGCCTGTTTTTTAAAAGGCAAAAAGCAGGAAAATAAAAGAGTACCGGTTGCCATAAACGCAGACATAAATTGTCCGTTTCGTAACTTGACTCTCAAATTAACGCAGAATAAAAACAGCGTCACTGAAATTGATTCACTAGAAATGATTTTAGAGCTAGTCAAAAAAGGTCAGGCAACTGCATTATTGCCTAAATACTTAATGAATGATGATTTAGTTGCAGCTAATTCGCAAAGTTGGAATATCCCCTATTATTTTTACCGCTATCAATTATAGACAAGTAAAAAGACGTCATTATTTGATGTGAACCCTAAAATTAGGACAAATTTGGGGGTTATATCAATTTGCATAAAGGCGCCTTTTTAAATTTCTAATCTAATTTTTTTAAATACGTTTCATAAACTGGACACAGATTAAACGCATACTTTCTGTAAGTCCGCGTTGCTAATGGGTCTGTAGAATCAAATTCACCACTTAAAGTTTGATACTTTGCTTGTGCCCAATTTAGCAATTGCTGTTGCAATTGGTCTAATAAATTAGGCTTAACAGCACCCATCCATCCTAAAGTCAATTCTTGAGGGGCATCCTCAAAAGAAAAGCAATAAGCCTTAATTTGTCCAGCAGCAATTAGTGCTAAGGGAGCGTGTTCAAGTTGATCAGTGAAAATGGTTTTGCTCCACTCACTAAGAGGTATCTTTGCAACCGGATTTGCTAAATGATTTTTTTGATAATCAGAGAAACTCACTTGTGCCAGCTTATTCATCATTACAGAATCTTTTTTTATTTCATGTAGAGTGACCATCTGCAAATCAGTATCTATCAGAATATTTTTCAGTGCCCTTTTCAAGGGCATCTGGGGTTCTACAGTAGTTCTGATTAATTTAAAACCATTTTTTTGACCAATAGCATTAAAGAGTAACTGCGGTGCATAATCATAAGTAATTAATGCGTTTTGGTGATTTTTTTGGGCTTTTGCCGTTAAATCCGTCAATATTTGCTCATAAACCTGCATTTGTTCACCGCTGGTTAATCTAGGTGCAAGATAGCCCGCAAAATTTAAGGAATAAGGGTGAAAAGCATTTTGCCAACAGGTCATTAACCCGACTGGCTTATTTTCGAGATAATAGGCTTGTGTATGTTGAGGAAATTGTTCTACAGCTTCCTTAATTTTTCTATCTGGACTTACATTGGCTAATAATGAGCCATACATAATTAATAATCTCCTTTATGGGCTATTATTTTTTCGCCCGTAAAATTTTGGCTTTGGCATCATTGTAGCCGTCAATGTAGCGTTCTATTTCAATTGCTTTATTCTGGGTAACACGATTAACTAAGTTAACACCTTTTTTAGGAAAAGCCTTGAAAGAATGACTCTCTGCATAGTCCTTTTTGGCTTGTTCATAACCCATTTGATAATCACTGAGAGAACTCTTTTTCACAGCAGTTTTTGCTGCATGATAGGTATAATCATGGGTATCATGCCATTTTTTATACGCTTTTTCGGCATCTTTATAGTTTCCGGCTTCATAATTTTCTTTGACATAATCATGTAATTGTTTTAAATTAACCATTTTATTTTCTCCAAGTTAAATATAATTAACTTCCACATCACCCATGCTGAAATGCCCAGTTAGCATTAATGTAGGACCGTCACCGGTAGATTCGTCATTAATATCTAATTCTCCCAGAGCTAAGTCTAAGTTATCACTATTGACTCTCCATGAAGTTGGCACGTAAATTTCAATCTCACCCATAGTGCCACTAATGTCAACAGTCACTACATCGCCTGCAGCTTTAGCCTGATCAAGGTAGACTTCTACTTCACCCAAAGAAGAATTAATTGTTATACTGCGTAAATTTTGTGAATGAACGTAGCGCGAAACTGATGACAAGCGCTGATTGATTACTATATCTTCTCCATCAACATTTCCAGTACCGCTACTGAATACGTTATTATCAATTCTTGAACGATTATTGCTAAAGTTCTTCCATTTGCCGTCTTTTTTTTGGTTAAAATAGACTATCCTGGGAAACCAGCTTCTCTTAAAAATCAGCGTTAAACCTAAATAAATTAATAACGCCGCCACTAAGACCGTCCATGGTACAATTTTGGTAATATGCAAGGGTTCAGCGTAAACAATTAATAAAAAGGCAATGGAAAAAGTTGTACCAAACAAACTTTTATTAGCCACGCTTTCGATCAGTGCTGCTCCGAATATGATAGTCCAAATAATCATGCTTACTTTTAAATGAAATGAAAGCAGATGCAGCTGATTAAGGACTAAGAATACGGCAGCTGCTACTAGAGCAATGCCCCAAAAAATTTCTCTAATTTTATTTTTTCTCATTATGATGACCTTCTCTCGTTTAACCTATCATTCAAATTGTGATAGTAGTGACGTGAAACATAGACAGTTTTATAAGAATCGCGAAAATTAATCTTACAGTTAGAAATCGAACGTGTTAACGCATAAATTTGATTTAAATTTAAAATTGTTGACTTAGATACCCGCATGAACTGATTATTTAACAAATTTTCTAGTTCATAGAGTTTGTAGTCTACGGTAAAGGCATCCTTGGCAGTATGTGCAATCACCTGTTTATCTTCTGTTTCAAAAAATAAAATCTCATTCATGCTCAAGTAATAGGATACATTATCTTTTTTGCCTTCTATTTGGTCAGGATGTTCACTGATACCTTGCAACTGTCGGTATATCTGTTCAACTTCTGGCGTCACAGCTTTAGCATGAATTGTTACACTGGTATCGTCATCTTCCATATCCGGATTCAGTTCTATTTTTATTTTCACGCTTCTCACCTGCCCTTCATCACTTGATGATTTAATTAAACGCTTATTTTAATGTAAAATCTAGCACTTTTGACTAAGTGGCAATTATAAGAAACCAAGTGGCATATTTTTTTGATTCAGAAGAAACAAAAAATTCAAGAGCACTTAAAAAGCCGTAATTCGCTTTAATACGAGATACGGCTAAAATATTGTTTTTAAATGAATATTGAACAAAATATTAAGAAGTAAATTTGTACCTAGTTGACCCAGCTTTTTAGCCTAACAATTGTACCGTCATAATCAACTTTACTAAAATCAGAAACATTAAGAAAAATTGTTTTACCTAATGTAAAAGTTGAATATCCCCTTTTTTTATTAAAACTCTCAAATTCCTGTTTTGTTTTTTGGATATCCATTTTTGTCCTGTCGGTTAAAGTATCACCTTTATGATAATGGTTCATTATGAATCCTAAAGGACGATCAGGATCCAAATCACGTTTTCTTTGTCTTTCATATAAAATATCTGAATCACAAGTCAGCGTAATTGTAATTATTTGAAAATGATACTTGTTAGCTAATTTTTCTAAGATATCGTGCTGGCGATAGGAAAAAGGGTAATCAGAAATAATTGATTGACCTTTTTGCATAAAGTTTGCGACATTTTGGTAAAACATATTGTACGCTTGATTATCTAACTCTGTTTTTTCAGACGGATTATCAAAGCCTTTACTTTCATAAAGCTGCTCTTTAAACAGATCTATAGAAACCTCATTAAAATAATCAGGAATGGCCTTGCATATCAGTTTTGCCAAATAAGATTTACCGGTACCAGGACAACCAGCTAAAAGCAACATCGTTTTTTTCAACGAGATCACCCTTTATTCATGAATAATTCAATTTTATGTTTAATAATATTATGAACGCTTTCGTTACATGGAATAATGTTATTTCTCAGAGATTCATTAACTTCGGTTTTGTCAAACATCTCTTTTGCTTTCTTAGTCCATGAAACTAATAGTTCAGTACCGACGTTAAATTTGCGAATACCATTTTCGGTTAGTCTATGGTAATCTTCCTCGTTAACTCCGGTTCCACCATGGATAACCATTGGCTTATCCAGTTTACTATGCAATTCTTCAATAAGTGGAAAGTTCAACTCGGTTTTAGATTGAAATTGGCCGTGATGTGTACCAACGCCCACAGCTAAGGCATCAACGTCACATTCTTGCAAGAATTTGACAGCATCTTCAGGGCGAGTATAGTTTCCTTCTTTAACCGTAAATCCTTCTTCAGTTCCACCGATTGTTCCAATTTCACCCTCAACTGAGACACCGCGTTTATGGGCATATTCTACAACTCGCTTAGTTTTGGCAATGTTTTCCTTAAATGAAAGTAATGACCCATCAAACATGACCGAACTGTATCCGGCTGCAATTGCTCTTTCAATGTCTTTAATATCACGGGCATGATCTAAGTGGAGCACAACATCCACCGCTTCGTGTTCTGCCATGCTTTTGCAAACAGCTACAAAGTTTCTCATCCCCTCCGTATCAGCCGTACCAACAGAAGTTTGAATAATAATAGGAGCACCTTCTTCGTGCGCAGCCTCAATCATAGCCGGAACCATTTCTAAGTTATGAGCATTAAACGCACCGACTGTGAAATCCATTTCTTCTGCTTCTTTTAGTACTTCTTTTAACGTTTTATAAGCCATTTTTTCTCCTTTAATTGTTAATCTCAACTATATAATCTGGAAATTTATTTAGAACGCATTATTTTTTTAGATAATGCTGTTAATTCGTCACCCTTGTTGAGCCATTTTTGTATTTCATCATTATTTTTAGCATAAGCAGCTTTTTGGCGTTTGATATCATAAAGCTTAAGCAAACCGTCAAAAGCCGGACCAAAATCCTCGTTGAGTTTCAAGCTTTTTTCATAAGCATCAATAGCATCATCAACATTACCCAGCTTTTGATGGTTCTGCCCTAACTGGGTTAAAACAGTAGCTTTTTGTTTATTGCTTGCTACTGACTCTGAGTCATTGTCATTAAGTTGTTCAGTTAAGTCTTTGATTTGACTCTTGATTTGTTGCTTTTCATCTTCTGTTAACTGGCTACTTGTTTTATTAGTTTCTTTATCCGCAGCCGAATTATTTTCCGTTGCATTTGATTTAAAAATTTTCGACCAAAACGACATTATTAAACACCTCCAAAGTACTTAGCCAAAGGCATGAAAGGCCGGTGCAATAACCCACAGATATAATAAAGCAGCGGTAATGGTATCAACATCTGTAGCTGTGGCGTTTACAAAGCCAACTGATGATAATGCGCCAACTAAAAGTGCTGGAAGCAAGGTAATAAACAAACCGTGTGCAATACCACCAATGATGGCACCACGTTTGCCGCCAATTGCATTACCAAAGATCCCTGCAGTACCGCCCGCAAAGAAATTAGTAGTCATGCCTGGCAAGATTACTGCTAGTCCTACTAACGGGGATAGGAACATGCCAATAACTGTTCCAATAGTTGTCGTTACGAAACCAATAATGACTGCATTTGGTGAATATGGGAATAAAACTGGACAGTCGAGAGCAGGTACTGAATTAGGAACTACCTTCATAGCAATACCACGAAAGGCAGGAACAATTTCACCTAACATCAAACGAACCCCTGAAAGCATTACATAAACACCAACTGTAAATTGAATAGCTTGTAAAAAGGCATAAATAATGTAGTTTACGCCTCCCGCAGCTCCCCCGGCAGCTTTAATAGACCAGTAAGGACCAGCAAAAGCAGCAGTAATAATGTATAAAGGAACCATTACTACCATAATAGAAAGGGAATTATCCTGTAAAAATGACATACTCTTAGGAAGCTTAACGTGTTCCCAAGAATCTGTTCTTTCCTTAATGTTAGTTACATGTTGATCAACTTTGCGGTCTCTGACTAGCCAGGCCACGCCTGCCTCAACCAAATATCCAATTGTACAAAAGTGACCAAGGGCAATTGCATTGCTACCAGTAATTTTACGAACAATCGGTTGCGCTAATGCCGGCATTGCAATGGCAAAAATACCACCTATAATACTACCCATTAAAATTAACGGAAAACCTTTTAAGCCGGCAAAGTGACCACCAATAACAGTCATAGTTGCCATCCATAATAAAGCTTGTCCGGTTAAAAAGACATACTTCCATTTAGTAAATCTGGCTATGATAATGTTCACAATGAAAATACCTAAAAGAGTTAAGGCAATACTATTACCTAAACCCAACTTGTTCATTGCCTGACCATTAATAGCTTCAATACTAGGTACAATACCTTTTGTGTGAAAACCATGCTGAAAAATTACTGCAAAATAAGCCAAACTTTGTTGAATAATTGTGGAACCAGCGGATAAAACTTCAAACCCAAGCAAAGTTTTAAGCGTACCACTGATGACCGCTCCTATTTTTTTACCCTGTAATATTAATCCCAGCATCGCAATTAATGAAATTAAAATTGCTGCCTGAGTAAGGATATTGTTAATTATCCATTGAATAACGACCATTTCTCTCACTCCTTTTTATAAACTTAACTATCTGCAATTTGTTTCACAACTGGTAAAACTTTTTCTTTAATTTCGTCTTTATCAACGATGTTGTCTAAATAGACAAATTTGGTTTTGGGATCAATTTGCATATTGGCAAATTGAGATTCAAAATTGCTTGCTGAAACAATAACATCGGCATTGAGTGAAGGTGCATCTGAAATCGAATCATGATCTGAATTAACTTCGATACCGGCTTCACTAAAAACATCATCTGCTTCCATCTGACAAGCTAAGCTTGAGCCCAAGCCATTGCCGCAAATAAAGAACACTGTAGGTACTTTTGCCATATTTTTACACTCCTAACTCTATTATTTTTCTACGCCAAACAAGGTCTTTTTAAAACTTTCCTTATCGCCCGTATTAAAAAGTTCT
Source organism: Lactobacillus sp. VURO6/B1 (VP7) (assembly GCF_058139575.1). Lineage (NCBI taxonomy): Bacteria > Bacillati > Bacillota > Bacilli > Lactobacillales > Lactobacillaceae > Lactobacillus > Lactobacillus sp. VURO6/B1 (VP7). The sequence goes on from NZ_JBVOWJ010000005.1 coordinate 49,729, forward strand.
TCAATCTTATTTGGCTTATTTATTAAATCCACAATTGCTTTTAAAACATTTAAATGTGAATAGCTGTCAATTGCAGACAAAACAAAAATGATTTTTACTGGATCATTTGCCTTGTTGCCGAATTCTATTGGTTCAGCCAGTGATGCTACACTGACATCCAATTTTGCAACCCCGTCCTCCGGTCTTGCATGGGCCAAAGCAATTCCAGGACCTATGACAATATAAGGTCCGAATTTTTTAACTGATTCTTCCATTGCGACAACATAATCATCATTAATTGATTTATTTTTTATTAGCGGTTGGCTGGTTTTTTCAATTGCTTCACACCAATTATTAGCCGTTATGTGTATTTGGATTTTGTCATCAGTTAACAAATCTTGAAGCATTGGCCTCACCTCCCTCTCTTTTATTTCAATATGATGTTCAGAAAAAATTTCAATTAATTTGTCCACTAAGCGGGCTGAAACATTTTTTCTGGTTTCTGATTCAATTAGCGAAATGGTGTCTTTAAGCAAATTTTTCTTAACTGAAGGACTTTGCTTTAAAGACAGCATATGTTTTTTAATATCTGCTTTGGCAATAAATTTCTTTAACTCTTGATAGTCTTGCTTCCTGGGAACAGGAGGCATTTTAAAACTGGGAACCATTCCTGTTGATTCATTAATTGTCTTAACAACAAAATCTATGTTTAGCTTTCTTAAAGAATTTATATCTTGTAATCCTAAAACTGCCACAACTTCGACATTCATGTTTCTAGAAATATTGGCAGCTAATAGCTGACCGGTAGCTTCGCCATAATTACAAAGAACCGCAATTCTGTAAAAGTTGTTTTCTTTGACGCTTTCTTCGTAATAAGTACTAAAGTAAACCGTTATGAAAGCTTTCTCTCCTGCTGAAACGTTTTTACTGTATCTGCTTTTAAAAAAAGCTGAGATATCTTGATAAATAGTTGCATAGCTGTTCTTAAGAACTTCAGTTAACGGATTAAATACTTCAATATGATTTTCCTGCCTTTGCAAAAATGCTGAAATATGTGAGTTAAGCTGTTCATAAAGTTGTTCAGAATCACGGTAATTAATTTTTTCTATATCACTCATATAATCTATTAACCGTAAAGTCAGAAGTTCCGATTCAGCCCATTTGTCAATTCTTACCTCTTTTTCACCCAAAAATGTTTTAAGAATAAAAGTCATATAGCTTTTTTCATTTTCCGGTACTGTCAGTTCTAACTTATCCAGCAAATTGTTCACAGAGTTCATAATTCTAGTGTTAGCAATTTCTAAATTGGAAACCTGACTGTCATCAAGATATTGTTTTTCCTGCAAACGTCTAATCCAAATGGCCATTAAAACAGAAATTTGTGCTTCTCTGGCAGAAACTCCTTCATAACGACCACCAAGTATCAGCTCTTTAGCAACTTTATTAGTTTGCTTAAGTATCTTTGGATTTAAATAATCAATTACTATTTGGTAACTATCACTTCCTTCAAAGCTGCCTTTTTCCGTTAATTTGGAAATATCAATATTTTCAACAATCAATTGTTGAATCATTGTTCTGATATTTCTTTCAGCACCTTCAATTTTTGCTCCTTGTTGCGTATCTAAGGTCAGAGAATATTTGGCAAGAAATTCTCTAACCTGGCGCATATCCTTGTCCATCGTGCTTTTACTTATATTCAGCTGCTTTTGTTCTTCATAAATTTTTACCTGGTGAGGAGCTTTTAGAAAGCTGATAATGATATGAAGCTGCCTTTCTCTAGGATCAAGAAACGTATCCGAACTAATTTTTAAAGAGTGAGATAAGGAATGTCTGGCGTCCAAATCAAGACAAAAATAAAGTTGTCCCCGCTTATTAGAAATTCCAGTAATTGAAAGGTCACTTAAAGTTCGATTAATATCATCCACATCATTTCTAATAGTTCTGGAAGAAACATTCAAGGCTTGACTTAATTCATCAATTGATAAATTTTCTTTATCAAGCAATTCATTTATTATCAGTAATTGCCGGTCTTTCATATTCCTCACCTCAATTCAAATAATACGTTACCGCTTACATATAAAAAAGAGTTTATTGTTTCCACTTTTTTTGGAAAAAGAAGACACATAGTCTACCTGCTTTCAACAAAATTATGCAAAAAACTACACTAAAAAAGAAGGCACCTTGCATTAACAATTATTGTGTCTTCTTTAAATACTCATTTTTGCGCTAAATCTATGATTCTTTTATTATTTTTAGACTTGCACTTGCCCCTAACCTGGTAGCTCCATTAGCAATCATTTGGCGAGCTTCAGCTTTAGTATGAATACCACCTGCTGCTTTGATGCCCATTTTAGTTCCGACGGTTGCGGCCATAATCTTAACATCTTCTACTCTAGCTCCAGATTTTGCAAAGCCAGTTGACGTTTTCACATAGTCAGCACCAGATTTTTCTGCTATTAAGCATGCTTTTTTAATTTGCTGCGAATTAAGAAAACAATTTTCAAGAATTACTTTTACCTTTTTTCCCTTTGAATGTACTGCTTCGACAACCGCTTTTTCATCTTTAAGCACCATATCATAGTCTTCTGAAAGAAACGCCCCGATGTTTTGTACCATATCACATTCGTCGGCACCATTTGCGACTGCTTGTGTTGCTTCAAAAACTTTAGTTTCAGTAGTAGTTGCTCCTAGGGGAAAACCAATCACTGTTACAGTATTAATTTTTGTTCCTTGTAATTTTTCACTCACATATTTTACCCAAAAAGGATTTACACAGACAGACGCAAATTGATATTTTTTAGCTTCTGCTATCACCTTGTCAATTTGCTCTTGAGTCGCATTTGGCTCCAATAAAGTATGATCAATATATTTATTAATTTTTTCCATTACCTTTTCTCCTTTTCCGCAAATAGCGTAGTTATAAATATAGCCTAATTGGTTAAGAAATTTTTTAAAAGCACTTTCTTTTTCAAAATTTTCAGGTAAATTCATAAACAAAATTTCAGTTTGCTAATTATGAGTTTATTTTGCCCCAAGTTCATAATACAAAAAGCAGGTCATAAGTTTTAACCAAATTTATGACCTGCTTTAAATTCTTATTAAATTCTTGATGATATCTCTATTTGATTTTGCTTAATGCATCCCTGACAGCATCTTTCAATCCTCTAGTAGTATTAGAGGCGCCCGAAACTGCATCGACATCAACTGTATTTGCGTTAACCATCTTTGCTGGTAGTTCATTGATTGCCTTTTGACCATAATCATCAGATTCAGCTTGTTTCAGCACCTCAACTTTTTTGAGGTTCTTTTGCTTATCAACAATTTAAATTCCATGACAAAAAGCAGCTCACTATTAAGTGAACTGCTTTACTAATTATTTATTCTAAACCAACTTTTTTAAAGATTTCATCAACATGACGCAAATGGTAATGATAATCAAATGCGTCACTTACATCATCTTTTGAAAGATAGTCCATGATTGAACTGCTTTCAACTAATTTTCTAAAGGAAATTCCTTCGTTCCAAGATCTTGTGGTTAATTTCTGAACCATATCATAAGCATCTTCACGAGAAAGACCAGCCTCATCAATCAGTTTTAATAATAAGCGCTGGGAATAAATCAGACCATAAGTTTTATCCATGTTCTTAAGCATTGTTTCTGGAAAAACATCAAGGTTAGTCAAAATGCGATTAAAACGATCAAGCATATAATCAATACCAATTGTCGTATCAGGTAGAATTACACGTTCAGCACTAGAATGGGAAATATCGCGTTCATGCCACAGTGACACATCCTCATAAGCAGTTATAATATGACCCCGTAAAACCCGTGCCATACCACAAAGATTTTCTGAGCCAATAGGATTACGTTTGTGAGGCATTGCTGAAGAACCTTTTTGACCTGCACGGAAATGCTCTTCTACTTCGTGGATTTCAGAGCGTTGCAGACTTCTAATTTCGGTAGCCCAATTTTCAATACTTGTGGCTATTAACGCCAAAGTAGCAATATATTCGGCATGTAAGTCGCGTGGCAATACCTGGCTGGTAATTGGCTGCTGAGTTAAGCCTAGCTGCTTTAAGACACTGGTTTCAACAGCTGGTGGTACGTTAGCAAAAGTCCCAACGGCTCCGGAAATTTTTCCTGATTCTACTCCTTTTGCTGCATGTTCAAAGCGTTCAATATCACGCTTAATTTCCGCATACCAGCGAGCTAGTTTTAAGCCAAAAGTAGTGGGTTCAGCTTGCACACCATGCGTGCGTCCCATTTCCACCGTATTTTTATATTTACGTGCTTTTTCAGCAATCGTCTTTTTTAGTTCGTGCAGATCTTGACGAATAATCGCATCTGCCTGTTTTAAGATATATCCTTGTGCCGTATCAACAACATCCGTCGAAGTCAGCCCAAAGTGTACCCACTTTTTCTCAGGTCCAAGGCTTTCAGAAACTGTTCGTGTAAAAGCAACCACGTCATGATGAGTTACCTGCTCTAATTCTGCCACCCGCTCTGGCGTGAAGCTGGCATTTTGAGCAATTTTAGCAGCATCTTCTTTTGGGACTTCGCCTAATTCACTCCAGGCATTGGTAGCAGCAATTTCTACTTTTAGCCATGCTTCGTATTTATTTTCATCAGACCATATTTTACCCATTTCAGGGCGAGTATAACGTTCCAGCATAAATTACATTTCCCACGGATTTTGTAAAACAATCGTTTGTTCACGGTCAGGACCTACCGAAACAGTAACTAGAGGTATACCCACGAGTTCTGACACACGATTCAAAAACTTCTGTGCATTCTCTGGCAAATCAGACCAAGTCTTAGCACCTGTAATATCTTCCTTCCAAGCAGGTAATTCTTCGTAAACAGGTTGGCAGCGGTCTAATTCTTTTAGACTAGCTGGATAGTAGTCAATTTTTTGACCATCAAGTTCATAAGCAGTTGCAATTTTAATAGTGTCAAAGCCGCTAAAAATATCAAGCAGGTTAAGACTTAAACCGTTAATGCCAGAAACGCGCTTAGCGTGACGTAAAGCGACTGAATCAAACCAACCTACGCGCCTAGGACGACCGGTAACTGTCCCATATTCATGAGCAGTTTCACGAATACGGTTACCAGTTTCATCTAATAACTCAGTTGGGAAAGGTCCGGCACCAACACGGGTCGTATAAGCTTTGCAGACACCAATGACAGTTTTTAACCGATTAGCACCTACCCCCATGCCACTGGCAATGCCACCGGAAATGGTATTTGATGAGGTAACAAATGGATATGTTCCTTCATCTATATCAAGCATAATTCCTTGTGCCCCTTCAAATAACACTTTTTCATCATTATCTAGGGCATCGTTAACTAGCACTGAAGTGTCAGTAACATATTTTTTCATTTTCTGACCGTATTCAAAGTATTTGTCAAAAATATCTTCAAATTTCAGTGCCGGTTTGCCATAAATTTTGGTAAATACTTCATTTTTTTGCTCTAAATTAGCGCGTAATTTAGCTGCAAAAGTGTCTTTTTCAAGTAAGTCACAAACGCGAATACCAATTCTGGATGCTTTATCCATATAAGCCGGTCCGATACCATTTTTAGTAGTACCGATTTTTTGATCACCTTTTGCTTCTTCTTGATATTCATCTTGCTTGATATGATATGGCATGATGATATGAGCCCGGTTAGAGATTTTTAATTTACTGGTATCGATTCCCTTTTCAGCCAGATTCTCTAATTCGCTAAATAAAACCTCAGGATTAATAACTACGCCATTACCAATTACGGCCCCTTCTTTTGACGCAAAAATACCTGAAGGAATTAAACGCATCTTAAAATCTTGGCCATTTATTTCAATAGTATGGCCAGCATTATTACCACCATTTGAACGAACAGTATAAGCAGCTTCATTACTCAAAAAATCAGTAATTTTGCCCTTTCCTTCGTCGCCCCATTGGCTACCAACGACTGCAACTGCTGTCATATTTATTCACCTCATTAAATTTCTACAAATATCACGTAAATAGTCTAGCAATTTACCATTCTTTAGTCAAATTTAAATACGAATTATTATAGCTGGTACATTTTTGATAGTTCGATTTTTATGTTGACAAAAAAACTTTTATTGATTATAGTTACTTCGTTTGTAAAGAGATTTTATTTAGGAGCCGATTTATTTATGAGCAATTATTTCAGTATGGAAGCCTTTGATTATGATGATATCCAGCTTGTGCCGAATAAAGGGATCATTAAGAGCCGTCATGATGCAGATACCAGTGTTAAGTTCGGAAACCGAACATTTAAAATACCAGTCGTACCTGCCAACATGGAAAGCGTAATTAACGATGACTTGGCGGTTTGGCTGGCCCAAAACGGCTACTACTATGTCATGCACCGCTTTCAACCTGAAAAGCGTTTCGCTTTTATCAAAATGATGCATGAAAAAGGCTTATTTGCCTCTATATCTGTTGGCATTAAAAAAGGCGAATATGATTTTATTGACCAACTAGTGGAAGAAAACGTCAAACCTGAATATATCACAATTGATGTAGCTCACGGTCATTCTATCTATGTCATTGATATGATTAAGTATATTAAAGAAAAATTGCCTGACACTTTTTTAACAGCAGGCAATATTGCGACCCCGGAAGCAGTGCGTGAATTAGAAGGTGCAGGAGCAGATGCCACAAAAGTTGGTGTTGGTCCTGGCCGCGCTTGTATTACCAAGCTTAAAACCGGTTTTGGCACTGGTGGCTGGCAACTCGCTGCGCTAAGAATGTGCAGTAAAGTAGCTAGCAAACCGCTGATTGCTGATGGCGGTATCCGTTATAACGGCGATATAGCAAAGTCAGTTCGGTTTGGTGCTACAATGGTTATGATTGGTTCAATGCTTGCAGGACATGAAGAATCACCTGGTAATGTAATCAAAATTAACGGTAAAACCTATAAGCAATATTGGGGATCAGCTTCTGAAGTCCAAAAAGGTGCCTATCGCAATGTTGAAGGTAAACAAATGCTCGTTCCCTACCGTGGCCACATTGCCGATACTTTAAGAGAAATGCAGGAAGATTTGCAATCCTCAATTTCATATGCCGGGGGCAGAGATCTTAGTTCAATTAAATTAGTTGATTATGTGATTGTTAAAAACACAATCATGAATGGCGACAAATAAGCAAGTTGTTTTCTTATCCCTAAATTTTTAAATATGGTAGTAGGTTGCATTTTTCGTTAAAATAATGTTATCCCAGTTCTGTTAGGTAGTCAGAGCTGGGATTTTTTGTGTTCTTAATCAAAGGCTGTTTTGCCTCGCCTAAATCTGAAAGCAGATCTTATATATTTTCAATTATGTGACTTATATTTCTTTATTTATGTTTTTTTATCAACTTTAAAGTGTTACACGAAACATGAAAAGCGTATAATTTGTTTGTAGTAAAGCTAAATTTTGTATAGAGGTAACAAAAAATGAAATTAAAAAAAGTGATTATGTTGGTAGCTGCCTTGATAGGTGTCGGCACGATTGGCAATTTTATTAATACGCCAAGTAATGTGCAAGCTAAGCAAACCCAGGCAGTTTTTCCTAAAAGCTGGCGTGGGACATGGTACTCATATAATTCCAAGACAAAGAAAATCGATAAGATGACTTTCACTAAAACAAAACAAATTTATTACGAAAACGGCCACCAGTATCCTAAATTGTTAAAAGCTAAACCTAAGGTTATGCCTAAACCTAGTAAAAAAACAAGATCTTGGATTTATTTATCAAATAAAATGACTCAAAAAGGCTATACTTGGATAGGAGTTGGCATTTGGGGTTACCCTGACGAAGGTACGCTTGATTGGTATAACGTTGCTAAATTAGATGGAAATAAAGTTTTAGGTTATGCAGAATATCAGAATGTTTATTGGTATGTAGATAGTCACTGGTATCAGACAGCTAAACTTGCCAAAAAGTTAAAAGATCGCAAATATCCAAATTACGACTTTATTATTGGCGGCGATGACTTATAAATTTATCCGTATATTCTTATTTTGTTTTTAAAGGGAATAAATAATGAAGAAAAAATCAGTTGTTAAAATTATTGCTACTTTTTTTGTGCTATTGACTGGCCTTATTCTATTTTCACCTAAAAGCGTTAGTGCATCTGCTATAACAATTAAAGCAGCTTTTGATAAAAAATATTATAACGTTAATTCTACTGAAAAGGCTTATAGTAATTGGGTAGGAAATGTTATTTTTTTCACTCGACATCTAAAAGTTAACACGGGAAAGCCAATGTTCTTTACTCCAAGCATATATGTTGTTAATAAAAAGGCGACGGGACTTTCTGCTAAAGAAGATGGCATTTACATAAATAACATCGACCACAAAAAGTTTGTACATGGTCGTGTTTATTTAATGCGATTTCGCTTTAATCTTTCTCACCTTAAGCCAGGGAAAAAATATCGTTTTAAAAATGACATGCACTTCAATAGCCCACATTATGCTAAATATCGGTGGTTTACTCAGAAGGCTTCACGCAAAGGCAATCTTTCCAATAGTACCCACCTTCCTCAAGTAGACCTGTATGTCAACTGTGGCGCCAAGAAATCCTTTTTGAAAAAGGTAATGCATAATAATAAAAAGATCGTTAATTCGAAAATTAAATTATATTAGTATTTTTTCAGCACATAGGTTTTATTATTTTATGAAGGGAGAAGCAATGAAGAAAAAAAGTCTTATTGCAATGATTGCCAGTATTTTAGTATTACTAGGTACTGGTTCATTTAGTAGTCCACAACCAGTATCTGCTGCTAAACATCAAATATTTGTGTACAGCAAAACATATGTCTATGATCATAAGGGCAAGAAAACCAAAAAAGTATATAAAAAGAGCAAAAGTCTTTATTATACTTCTGTTAAAAAGATTAAAGGTTATAAATATTATCGTATCGGTAAAAATAAATACATCCACTACTACGATGGTTTACCGCTCAATATAGTCAAAACACCAAAAAATAGGCCTGCTAAAAACGGGGCAAGTTTGATGGATTTTATGGCAAATGATAGTTCGCTAACTTCTGCTCAAAGACAGGAAGCACAAAAAGCAGCGACTTTACTTAGAACAGGCAAAATAGATAGTCAAGCGCAAAAAGGCGCACCATCGTGGTTTAATACTTATGTCAAACTAGGTGGCAAAGATGATGCTACTAGCAACGTTAATATTAAAGCTTCCCTTCAAAGTCTTGCTAATGCAAACAAGGAAAGAACTAAAGCTGGAGTTGGTGCGCTAAAAATTTCCCCAACTTCTACAGCCATTTCCATGATTGATGCAGATTATCAAAAACAGGGTTCCTTAAATCATCCGGGCTTTTACGGCTATCATTTCAACCTGGAAAATCTTTCTGCCGGTGCTGAGCCAATTAGCAACTGGATGACTGAAAAAGTAGCCTGGGAATGGGACGTAAAGAAAAGCCCTAGCCTAGCGCCCTATGAGTTCACTCCTAATTGGGAAGACCCTGTATATCATCAGGCCGTTTTAGGAACAAACGGTTATAGAATGGCAGGACACTATACCAATTTATTAAATAAGGGACATCGCGTAATGGGCATGGCTCACATGACGCAAACTCCTTATGGTGCTGCTGATGCTTTTAATGCAACTAATGAAGGAGAAGATGGCGCAATTACTTTGGCTCAATATAAGGCTATAGTAAAAGAATGGTTAAAGAAATAAACATCTTCACTTCTTAAGTATGAAAAAATCTGTTAGTTTATATTGTGAAATTTCACAATATCTTACTAGCAGATTTTTTTGATCACTATTTAATTAATTTCTGCACTTCCTACTTAATTTCTTCAAAAAGCGGAATCTTTTTCTGACTTTTGACCTCAAATAGGCCCTTATCTGAAATTTTAATGGTTGGTGAAACCAGTAAAGACAAAGTAGAAAACGACATAATCTCGTTAGGATTTTTATACCCTAGCTCCTGCAGTGTTTTGCGCACCTTGCCAATTTCTGTACCTAAAACAGACATTGGTTGGTCACTGGCAACTCCACCAATCGGTAATTTTGCATTGGCAACTATTTTGTCACCTTTTGCTGCAATATAGCCGCCCTGCTGTTCAACCAGCTGATGCTGAATCTTGAGCATTGCGGCAGTATTAGTGCCCATGATCATTATGTTGTGGTGATCATGCGCCCAAGTTGCTCCTACCGCACCCTCTTTTACAATACCACGGTCAACAAAGCCCAGACTATAGTGTCCATCGCCGCTATAACGATCTTGCACCATAATCAATGCTAAGCCGGCTTTCTGCCATTGAACTATGTGATCTTTTACCTCCAGTTTTTCTTGGATATGGTTGGTAAAAGTACCTGCTGGATTAAGTTGAATAATATTTGCCAATACTTCTCCGTTTGCAACTAAATCTGTTTTTGCCACAAAATCATCGGGTAGTAACTTAGGCGCGTTAACTGAGTGACGTAACTCTGGCAAAAATTGGTAACCTGTCTGCTCCTTGATATCTGCCGCGTTTATCCCATTTTTATAAACAGCTGCTATTGACAAATCATGCAAATCATCGAGGATAACAAAATCAGCTACTCGGCCGGGAGCAATTGCACCTCTATCCCATAATCCCATATGGCGAGCCGGTGTATAAGTAGCTATGTAAATAGCTTCTTCAGGTGTCATCCCCATTTTGATTGCTTTTTTCACCAAATAGTTCAAGTGACCATGAAGCAGAGTGTCAGGCATAGAATCATCAGTTACCAGGGCAATATGGTCAAAGTAATTGTTCTTAATGATCGTATCAATTACTTCCTGCAACATCGATTTCAGTTGCACCTCGACAAACATGCCATTAGGAACTTTTTCATTAACTAAGGCAGCTGTCTGTTCCGTATGATCAGTAGTAACTCCAGCATAAATAACTTTAGCCAGATCTTCACCAGCATATGCTGGCACATGACCTTCAAGAGGCATTGTGGGTTTTTCCTCACGACAAACTTTGATAATATCTTTGATCAAGGTTTTATGCGGAGAAGTCATATCCTTAAAGTTCATCACTTCGCCTAAACAAATAAAGCGCGGATCTTTAAGCAGTTCTTGTACTTCTTTCACGCCAATTTTGCCACCTGTCGTTTCCATATCTGGGTTCGTTGATGGAACCGACGATGGAATGCCAAAGAAAATATCAATCGGTGACGGCTCTGCAATGAAATTTTTTAGTCCCTTGATACCAGCAACATTTGTTACTTCATGGTCGTCAGCAATAATCGTTGTCGTACCGTATTTTAGAATAGTTTGTCCCATAATCGCAGGAGTAGTCATGGATGAATCGATATGCATGTGGGCATCAACAAATCCTGGAATTAGATATTTACCCTTAAGATTAATTGTCTTTTTAGCCCTAATTCCTGGTAAGTCTTGATTAATCCAATAAAATTTACCGTTTTTGACCGTAACTTGAGTGTCAACAAATTTACGTAAAAAGACGTTAAAAACATGGCCATTTTTTATCAAAAGATCAACTTGTGTCATTTTTCTCCTCCATAAATAACGAAAGAGTTGAAATATTCCAACCCTTCATTTTATATCTACTTATTCATAATTTTATTCCATTGATTAACCCAAGAAGGCAAGTGGCTATTAACATAGAAGAAATTCATGTTCTTTGCACGTTTAGCCACATCCCCATAAGTTTTATTAGCGGCTTCAGCCGGTGTTAACTTAACTTGCGTGTTAACTGGGGCATTATTAAGTGATTTTGCACTGGCACATTTCTTTTGAATAGCTTGACTTAGTCTAAAATTAATATACTTATAGGCAGCATCTGTATTCTTGCTATTCTTCAAGATGGCAACAACATTGCTGTTAGAATATGTGCCTGATGCTGGAACAATGTATTTAAGTTCAGGATTAGTAGCCTGCAACATGCTAATAGCATAGTCACCAACAACGGCCACACTAATTTCACCTGTTTTGAACATATTGGATAAATCTGAACTTTGGTCATATGTCTTAACCACATTAGGCTTCAGTTCTTTCATGGCTTTGAAAGCTGCTTTACCGCCATCACTTGGGACACTGACTTTAGCATGGCGACCAGCAATATACAGTATCGCAGGACCAAAAGTGTTAGTAATGTCAGGAATAGCGATCTTGCCTTTCAATTTTTTAGACCACAGTTGATCCCACTCTGTAATATGAACTTTTTTAGGATTGTAAATAATACCTACGCTGTTAACAGTGTAAGGAACAGTTCCGGTATCTTTAGCCAGCTTTTGTTCACTACTGGATAGATATTTAAAATCCTTGATTTTAGAAAAATCTACTTTTTTATACAACTTCTTTTTCGCACCAGCATAAGCATTCTTTTGTGCCACTTCAATCACGTCAACTGAAGAATTAGGATTATGCTCAATTTGAGTTAAGCTTGTAGTTGTATCTGCAGTAAATTGTGCGGAAACTTTAACGTTATTTTTCTTGGCAAAAGGATTGAGTACATCTGATCTCATTTGCTTAGTCAAGATGCCAAACGTAGAAACAACTAACTTGCCACCGTTTGCTTTAGAAGAACAAGCTGAAGTAGCAATAGCTGCTCCCGCAACAATTAAACTGGCTGCCATTAAACATACTTTTTTGATTTTCATGATAGACCTTTCTGTAAATCTAAAATGCCTTATTAATGAGGGCAGGTTCTTTTTTGATAAATTATTGGTTCATAATTTTATTCCATTGACTGACCCATGAAGGCATCTGCTTGTTCACGTAATAAAAGTCAATAGTTTTTGCTCTTTGCGCGATCGCACCATATGTTTTATTGGCAGCTTCAGCAGCAGTCAATTTTACTTGTGAATTAACCGGGGCATTATTAAGCGATTTGGCACTGGCGACTTTCTTTTGGTTCGCTTCACTTATACGAAAGTCAATATACTTATATGCCGCTTGAGTATTCTTACTGTTTTTCAAGATTGCAATATCATCGTAGTTAGCATATGTCCCTGAAGCTGGCACCAGATACTTCAAACTAGGATTAGTGGCCTGCAGCATGCTGATTGAAAAATCACCTACGACTGCTGCGGTAATTTCTCCCGTTTTAAACATATTACTTAAATCTGAACTTTGAGAATAGGTTTTAACCACATTCGGCTTTAACTGCTTTAACGCTTTGAAGGCAGCCTTGCCATCATCCTTTGTTACGCTGACTTTAGCATGGTCCCCTGCCACATAGAGCATTGCAGGACCAAAAGTTGTTACAATATCAGGAATCGCAATCTTGCCCTTTAAGTTCTTAGACCATAAGTCATCCCAACTTTTAATGTGAACCTTTTTCGGATTATAAATAATGCCAAAGCTATTAACAGTATACGGAACAGTATTAGTGTCTTTTGCCAGCTTTTGCTGGTCAGCGGATAAATATTTGAAATTCTTGAGTTTGGAGAAATCCAATTTTTTAAAGAGTTTCTTTTTAGCACCTGTAATCGCATTATTTTGGGCCAATTCAATGACATCTACCGGTGAATTAGAATTGTGCTCAATCTGCGTTAGACGAGTTGAGCTATCCCCAAACTGTGTAGACACCTTAACATTATTTTTCTTGGCAAACGGATTAAGCACGTCCGAGCGCATCTGTTTAGTTGCTAAGCCAAAAGTAGAAACCGTCAGCTTGCCGCTGCCAGCATTAGACGAACAAGCAGAAGTTGCCAAAGTTGTGCCAGCAATGATAAAACTAACTGCTAATAAACAAGCTTTTTTAAATTTCATAACCATACCTTTCTAAAAACACTGACTATTCTGATAACGGGTGAAGATGCTTAGCAGGAAGAGTTAGCGTTACTTCTTCTCCTGAACTGCGCATCTTTTGCCGTGCTTCCTCAACTTGAAAGTCCCCAATGGCTGAATGAATGGCATACTTAAAACTTTGTCCTAAATATTCTCGACTCATAATTTTACCGGTAAATGTATTTTCAGAAGCATCCGCTAAATTCAAGTGGATGTTTTCTGGACGAATGGTTAACACTTTTGCATTTTGATTTGGTTCAACCGTGGTCAAAACCGTATTGCCTACTTTGATATGGTGCTCATCCTGACGATTAGCAGCAGTGACAGTAATAAAATTGTCATAACCAATAAAACGGGCAACATATTCTGTTCGAGGATGATGAAAAATATTTTGTGGCGTGTCAAACTGATCAATGCGTCCTTGTTTCATAATTAAAACTCTGTCGGAAATTGCGAAACATTCTTGCTGGTCGTGTGTGACAAATAGTACCGTCATTTTAAGTTTTTGCTGCAAGTCGCGAATTTCTTCTCGCATTTTCAGCCGCAATTTAGCATCGAGATTGCTTAAAGGCTCATCCATTAATAGCAATTCGGGATTAGTAACCAGAGCCCTTGCTAATGAAACTCTTTGTTGCTGCCCTCCAGAAAGCTGCGCTGGAAATTGTTGAGCCAGTTGACTTAAACCGGTAGTTGCCAGCATTTCAGTCACTTTTTTCTTGATAGTATTTTTGTCAAGCTTGCGCATTTTCAGTCCAAAAGCAACGTTATCAAAAACATTCATATGGGGAAAAAGTGCGTAACTTTGAAAAACCATCCCGAAATTTCTCTTATAAACAGGCACTTTGGTAATATCTTTACCGTTAACTAAAACTTGTCCTGCAGTTTCTGGAATTAAACCGGCAATAATTCTAAGTGTAGTCGTTTTGCCACAGCCAGAAGGTCCAAGAATGGAAACCAGCTCACCGTTATTGACAGCAAAAGATATATCTTTTAAAACTTTAGTTTTACCATCGTATGATTTTGCTAAATTTTGTACTTCTAAATTTGCCACTGCACTACTCCTCTACTTTGTAATATTTTTAATACCAATCGCTTTTTCAACCAAAAACATCATGAGTGCTGTAAAGATCATCAAAAGCACAGAAATTGCTGATACAGTAGGGTCATAATTATTTTGCAAATAATTTAAAATTGCCGGTGGCAACATGGTTAAAGAAGGGCCGCTCATGAATAAAGAAACTGGAATATTGTTGAAGGAATTGATGAAACACATCATAAACGCAGCAATGATACTGGCCTTAATATTTGGCAAAACAATTAGGAAAAATCCTTTTTTGCGAGAGCAGCCACAAATCCAGCCCGCTTCTTCGATGTGACTGTCCATTAGCAGCATACTGGCTGTAATTAAACGAATGACATACGGTAAACACAAAAGAAAATGTCCGACAATCAACCCAATAAATACCGGAATTCTCATAGTAATAACTGCGGCTTGATAGAGCGCAAAGCCAATAACAATTTCAGGAATTAAAGTCGGACTGAGGAAAAACGATTGAAACCAAGCGGCATGATGAATGTTGTAACGCGTCAAGGCGTAGACAGCAGGAATGCCAATAACTAAAGCTGAAATGCTGGCAATTAAAGCTACAATTAAACTTGATTCAAAACCTGCAATAAAATCAGGCTGTTGGAAAATATTGCTGTACCAAGAAAGGGTAAAGCCGGTAATCGGTAATGAAATCGAGCTTTGCGTATTAAAGGATGTAATTACGACTAAAATTAGTGGCAACATGATTAAGGCCAAAATAATAATCGAAATCACAGTCAAAGCTTTATTTTTACGATCAAGCATTAATTGGCCTCCGATCTAAATGTTGGCTAAGCTTCCTCATGAGCCACATTGAAAGAGCAGAAATAACAATTAAAATTAATGAGATAACGCTGGCATTTTGCCAATTACCTAACGTCATTGCTTGCTGATAAATCATAGTTGCCATTACCAAATGGCGGTTGCCTCCAAGAATTTCTGGAGTAGTATAAGCTGTCATCGTTCCAGCAAAAACTAAAATACAGCCAGTTAAAATGCCGGTAGTCAATTGTGGAATGATCACCTTAAACAGTGTGCGCCACGGATTGGAACCAAGAACGGCTGCAGCTTCTTCAACTTCCACATTTAATTCAGCCACGCTACCAATTAACGAATTAATCATAATTGGTAAAAATAAATAAACAGAACCAATAATAATAGAAGCATTAGTGTAAAGAATATTTAGCGGTGACTTAATTAGGTGCAACGCCAGTAAAATTTTATTGACGATTCCGTCATGACCCAAAATAATAATCCAAGCAAAGTTTCTTACAACTGCATTGGTTAACATGGGAAAAAGAATTAGCAAATTCAGTACTTGTCTGACTACTGTTTTTTGTCTTCCTACCCAGATAGAGATAGGTATCCCAAGGATCAAAACAACAATCACTGTTATAACCGCTATCAAAAAACTACGTCCAAGGACTGCCCAGTTGAAAGAACTTTTTAAAAATTGTGCGTAAAGTGAAAAGAAGCCACTTTTACTTTGGAATGTTGGTATTGCAATTTGAATTAGGGGGAAAAAAGTGAATACCAATACTCCCAAGAATGCAGGAATTAACAACCATACTGCTGTTTTGCGATTCATATATTACCTCCGCTTTGTATATTAGGTTATCTAATTTTTAATCCACTGTCAACATCAAATACGAATAAAATTTATCTTTTTTCATTAAATAGTTTGTATTTTTCAACTAATGAAAGTGCTTAAGATTGCCATACGTGTATTATCAAGAGCATTACGAACATTAAACAAAAAACTCTTTTAAGCTGAATTAAATCAGTTTAAAAGAGTTAATTTTTATATTAAATATTGAACAGCCCAAAGCTTGGCTTATTTATTAAGAAAAACATTACTTATCAGGGACACGCACCAAATTATCTCTAACTAAACACTCAGCAATTTCCACAGTATTGCTGGCAGCGCCCCTTAATAAGTTATCAGCAACTACCCACATATTAAAGGCGCCAGGATTTTCTTGGTCTGAACGAATACGGCCAACGAAAATTTCTTTTTTACCTGCTGCTAAAAGTGGTTGTGGATAAATTTGGTTTTGCGGGTCGTCTTGTAAAACTAACCCGGGAGTCTGCTCGATTTCCTGCTTTATTGCAGCAGCAGTCGCTGACTGATCTTTCAACGTAAAATAGACTGTCTCACCATGACCAATTTCAACTGGCACACGAACACAAGTAGCAGTAACTTTTATTTGCTTTGTGTCCTGATCATTAAACAAAATCTTTTTGGTTTCATGAATCATTTTCCATTCTTCGTGCGTATAGCCATCATCTTCAAAAACATCAATCTGCGGTAACAGGTTAAATGCCATAGGATAATGCTTTTTAGCAGACGCAGTTGGCAAAATTTTGGCTTCAGTTTCTTTATTATTCAGCCTATCTTGTGCTTGTTGCAACAGTTCACCCCAAGCCGCTTTGCCAGCACCAGAAACCGCTTGGTAAGTTGAAACGATTATTTGCTTAATACCCCACTTAACGTGAAGCGGATAAAGCGCGGCAACCATCTGAATGGTCGAGCAATTAGGATTAGCAATAATGCCATGATGATTAACTAATTGGTCATCGTTAACTCCGGGAACAATTATTGGAACATCATCATTCATACGGAAAGCACTAGTATTATCTACACACACTGCCCCCCTTTTTACAGCTTCAGGCAACAATTTTTTTGAAACAGCACCGCCAGCAGATGATAAAACCAAGTCAACGCCAGTGAATGATTCAGGTTGTGCCTCTTCAACTGTAATTTCTTGCCCTTTGAATTGTAACTTCTTGCCTGCTGAACGCTTAGACGCTAGCAACTTAACTTGCTTGACTGGAATTGCTGCTTTTTCCAGCTCACTAATTAAACGTTGACCTACTGCACCTGTAGCACCCAAAATTGCAACTACATACTCTCTCATCAGTTTTCACCCTTTTCTGCTAAAAACTTTTGGATTCGACTCATAGCAGTATGAAGATTTTCGTCACTGGCAGCATAAGAAAAGCGGATATAGCCCTCACCACCAGGGCCAAAAGCATTTCCGGGAGTGCCTCCAACTTTAGCTTTATGGGCCAGATCCAGTGCGAAAGCTTCATCATTCTTACCATAACTTGCTGGTATTTTGGCAAAAACGTAAAATGCACCCTCACTGGCATGAGTTTCTAAACCCATATTATTTAATGCATTAACAATATAGTCACGCCGTTTTTGATAAATTGGTCGCGCTGCAGCCGGATCCTGATCACCGTTTTCCAAAGCTTCAGTAGCTGCTGCTTGTGCCGGATTTGATGGAGCTGTAACCAAGAATGCGTGCATTTTTGCAATTAAGCTAATTAAAGCGGCTGGTCCAGTTACATAACCCAAACGGTAACCGGTCATCGCATGAGACTTGGATAAGCCATTAATTAGTAGGGTACGATCGGGTAAATAATGCGCAATCGATACGTGATTAAAGTTATAAGTCAGCTCACTGTATATTTCATCAGAAATCACATAAAGGTGATGCTCTTTAATGATTGGTGCTATTTGCTCTAAAACAGAACTGGGACATTCCCTGCCAGTTGGATTAGTAGGATAATTCAGTAAAATCGCTTTAGCATGAGGGTGCTCATCCAGTGTCTTTTCCAAATCTTCAGGAGTCAACACAAAATTGGTTCCTGACGTATTGATAGCAACCAACCTAGCTTTAGTGTATTGAATTAATGGAAAATAAAGGGCATAAGAAGGAGTCGGTACAATAATTTCATCCCCCGGTTGAAACAAAGCCAGCATTGTTGCGGCTATAGCTTCAGTTGCACCCACTGTAACTACAATTTCGCTGTCAGGATCATAAGTTAAGCCTTGCTTGCGCTGTAAAAAATTGCTAATAGCCTGACGCAATCTAGGTGTTCCTTTTTGAGCAGAATAATGTGAATCATTATCTAAAATGCTCTGAGCAGCTGCTTTTTTAACATGTTCAGGTGTATTTAAATCAGGTTCTCCTAAGGTTAATTTTATTAAATCTGGAATGTCCTCAACTTTTTGGGCAAAAGCACGTATACCAGAAGGAGGGATTTTTTCCAATGGTGTATGAATAATAGAAGTTAAATCAGTAGCTAATTGTGGCATTTTTGTTCTCCTTATAAATTATAAAATCTGGTCTAAACCGACCACTAAATCTGGTAAGTCCATTACCCGACTCAAGGCCACTTTCACGCCCTGCATGAATGAAGAACGGGAAAATGAATCTTGTCTGATAGTTAAAGCCTCTCCGGTGCCACCAAAAAGCACCTGTTCGTGAGCTACATAGCCTGGTAAACGAACGGAATGTACAGGAACGCCATCATAATCAGCACCACGAGCTGCAGAATCGTTCGTAGTTTGAGAGCAATTTTCTGGATTGCGGTTAGCTGCTATCACTTTGGCAGTCGCAATAGCAGTAGCGCTAGGTGCATCCCTTTTATCAGCATGATGCATTTCAATTACTTCTGCATCAGGAAAATACTGGGCAGCTTCTTGTGCAAACTTCATTAATAAGACAGCCGACAAACCAAAATTTGGAGCAATAATGCCACCAATTTTTTCTTTTTGTGCAATTGCTTGCAGCTTTTTTGTTTGATCTGGGGTTAAACCACTTGTTCCCACAATGGGGTGCATATGGTGCTTTAAAGCAAATTTAGTATTTTCATAAACGGCTTGTGGGGTGGTAAAATCAATCCAAATATCGGCATCAATATCGACAGCAGTCAAATTGTCAAAGCATTTAACTGAAGCTCCAAATTCTGAACTTTTAGATGCCGTTGGAGCTAAAACAGCTACTAATTGACAATCCGTTAATTTATTAACTAATTGCACCGTTTGTTTTCCCATAGATCCTGTGGCCCCAGCTACCAAAATTTTTTTCATATTATACTCCTAGTTCTAACGGCAGTTTATGCAATAAAGCTGATTCATCTAAACCTAAATGAACAGCTAATTGCCGCTTTTCTGCTTCATTTAAGTCCATAATAGGCAGACGACAGCCACCAGATGGTAAGCCTTGTGCATTTAAGACAGCTTTAACTGGAGACGGTGAAGGATACATGAATAAGGCTTGCATTTTCGGCATTAGTTGTCTTTGCAATTTACCCGCTGCAGCTACTTTACCCTGATCTAAATCATTATACATTTCACGCATGGCCGAACCATAAACATGAGAAGCTACCGAAATCACTCCTTTTGCACCTAAAACTTTAGCAGTTAAAGATTGCAGGTCTTCGCCTGTATACACTAAAAAGTCACTTGCTGCGTGTTCGACAATATATTCTAAGTCTTCTAACTCCGCACATTGCTTAACACCAGCAATTTTAGGATTATGCGACAGACTAACCAAAGTTTCTTTGCTAATCTTAATTCCAGTCCGACCTGGAATGTTATAAATAATAATTGGGACGGGAGAATTTTCTGCTACTTTTTCAAAGTGGGCTATAATTCCTCTTTGATTAGGCTTGTTATAATATGGCGCTACTACCAAAGCGATATCAATGCCAGGAATTTGCCCTACTTCTTGAGTAAATGCAACTGTCTGTGCAGTATTATTACTGCCCGTGCCCGCAATTACGGGGACTCGCCCCGCAATTATTTGAGCAAACTTAGTATATAGTTCTATTTTTTCATCATGGGTCATTGTTGCTGTTTCCCCAGTGGTGCCACCAATCACAAAACCATTGCTGCCGGTATTAATTAAATGTTCTGTCAATTCTTTCAGTCCGGGATAATCAACTTTTCCTTCTTTATTAAAGGGCGTAATTATCGCGGTCAATAAATCTGCTTTATCAAAATTAGTCATGTTTTTTCTCCTTTTGAGCTACATATGACTCAGTAAAAAGCCTACCATTGCTTTAATTCCTGTTACTATTGCTTCTTCGTGTGGGTTAAAGGTTGCAGAATGGAGTTGAGAATTATCGTTCACTCCCAGCCAGAACATGGTACCGGGAATTTGTGCCAGTAAGTAGCCAAAATCTTCCCCTGTCATAGCCGGTTGCAACTCTTGGTAATCAATTTGAGGATTTTTCTTCATATAATTAATGAATTCTGCTGTAATTTGGGGGTCATTTTCAACTGGCCAATAGCCACCCTGATTAAGCTGCAAATCAACCTTAGCATTAAAACTCTGCGCTATTCCTTGAGTCACATCCCGCAGGCGCTGATCTATTCTTTCAATCATTTTTTGGGTTAGTCCGCGAATAGTCCCTTCTAGATGAGCATGACCTGCAATAGCATTTCTAACTGTTCCGGCCCTGACCTTTCCTATTGTAATAACTCCGCTTGCAATGGGATCAATACTACGTGATACAATTGTCTGAATTTGTTCTATTAAAGAAGAAGCAGCTACTACCATATCATTGGCTTGTTGTGGATATGCGGCATGCCCATCTTTACCATATAAATCAATATTGATTTCAGTTGTTCCCGCAAATAATGTTCCTAAACGGCAGCCAATTGTGCCAGTAGGCAAATCAGGTGTAACATGCAAGGCAAAGAACTCATCAGGGCGCCATTTGCCAGTAAAGACTCCAGCCTCATAGGCTTTTTTACCGCCACTTTCACTTTCTTCAGCTGGTTGAAAAAAGAAAAGCAAATTATCCTGTGGCTGATGTTCACAAAAATAATCCAAAATTCCCAGTGCCACTGTCATGTGAATATCGTGACCACAGGCGTGCATTTGACCTTGAGTTTTGGAGGCAAACGGCAAAGACGTTTTTTCTTCAATAGGTAAGCCATCAATATCTGCTCGATAACCGATTGTTTTTTGCGGTTTACTTCCCTGAACCCTGACCAATATTGCTGTGGGCAGCTCAGGGCATGTGCGAACTTCAATATATTTTTGAGTAAAATTGCCAATAATCTGTAATAAATATTTTTGTGTTTGGTGTTCATGCAAGGCCAATTCAGGAATTTGGTGTAAATCGCGGCGAATTTTAATGAGTTGCTCAGAAGTTAACATTAATTAATTCACAGCTTTCTTAATCCCTGTTCAATTCCTGTCTTAGAGGCAGTTTTTTGATCACGCATTTTAACAACTTTTGCCGGCACTCCGGCTACGACACTATTTGCTGGGACATCTTTAGTTACTACAGCACCTGCTGCTACCACTGCATGGTCGCCAACTTGGACTCCTTCTAAAACCACGGCGTTAGCACCAATCAAAACGTTTTTGCCAATTTTCACAGGTTGTGCTGAAGCCGGTTCGACAACTCCGGCAATTACGGCACCCGCTCCTACGTGGCTGTTCGCACCAACGATTGCTCGGCCGCCCAAAACAGCATTCATATCAATCATGGCATTTTCGCCAATTTCTGCTCCAATATTAATGACAGCCCCCATCATAATTACCGCATTTTTCCCTATCTCAACGTTTTCACGGATAAGCGCACCCGGTTCAATTCTGGCGGAAATATTTTTTAAATCCAATAATGGAATGGCTGAATTACGACTGACATTTTCCACTTGATAATATGTTATCTTTTCTGCGTTTTTTTCTAAAAAGGGTTTCAATACTTGCCAATCTCCAAAAACGACACCAGTGTGAGTTTCATTAAAAATTTTGCAATCTTCAGGCCAGTCCAGTTTAGCCATCTCACCTTTGACATATACTTTAACTGCTGTTTTTTTGGTTGAATTAGCAATGAAATCAATGATTTCAGCAGCCGACATTTTTTTCATATTTATTAATTATCCTTTCGTTTGATAAAAGCGATCATGGCTGATTAGATCCGCATAAGTTTCACGTGTAACTACTACTTGTGCTTGACCATTTTCTGCAAATACAACGGCTGGACGTGGAACACGGTTATAATTTGAAGCCATACTATAGCCATAGGCCCCAGTAGCCAGAACTGCAATTACATCACCTGGTTTACTTTGAGGCAGTGCCAGTTCGTTAATAAGAATATCGCCTGATTCACAATAGCGCCCTGCCAGTCTGACAGTTTCTTCAGGCTCTGCATGAGGATTTTCTGCTAATAATGCCTCATATTGTGCTTGATAAAGTGCCGGTCTGATATTATCTCCCATACCACCATCTACTGTAACGTAAGGCAATAGTCCCGGTACTTCTTTGCGTGCACCAACTGTATATAAGCTATAACCAGCCTCTCCTACAATTGAACGACCCGGTTCTATCCAGATAGCCGGCATTTTTAAGTGACTTTCTTGTATGCATTTTTTGACTTTCTGCACTATTTGACTGATAAAAGTTTGCGCAGTCAAAACTTTGTCCTGTTTGGTATATCTAATGCCAAACCCGCCACCTAAATTTAAGACTTGAGGCTGGTAATCATATTTTTGTTTCCAATTATTGACCAGTTGCATAAGTTTTTCAACTTCCAGCTTAAAACCAGCTGTTTCCAAAATTTGTGAACCGATATGTGCATGCAAGCCAATCAAGTCCATCTGTTTATTAGCTTTTACCTCTAAAAATGCCTGCTCGGCTTGGCCTGATCTAATATCAAAACCAAACTTACTGTCTTCTTGACCAGTTTGGTCGTATTCGTGAGTATGAGCTGAGACCCCTGGGGTCAGTCTCAGCATCACTTGCACTTGAGCATTTGTTTTTTGCAAAATTTGCGTCAGCAACTTAATTTCATAAAAATTATCTAAAACAATCACGCCGACATGGTTTTGCACAGCCATTAATAACTCATCTGCTGTCTTATTATTGCCATGAAAACTGATTTTTTCTGCCGGAAATCCTGCTTCTAATGCCGTGTACAATTCTCCACCTGAAACAACATCAACATGTCCACCAAGTTCATTAATTACCTGATAAATCGCAATTGTAGTAAAAGCCTTACTTGCATAACTAATTGCATAATTTACACTTTCTTCTGCGAATGCCTTTTGGAAAGCCTGAAATTGCTGTTTGATTTTTTGTACGTCATAAACAACTAATGGAGTACCAAATTCTTTTGCCAGTTTCAATGCATCTACTCCACCAATTGCCAAGTGACCTTGAGCGTTAGTCTGGTAATAATCATTAGCAGCCATTTAAGTCTCTCCTTTTTGTTAAATAAAAAAGGCTCTCTTGTTGTGCTTAACAAAAGAGTCCTTCAAGTTATTATCTGGTATCAATTTTGTCGATAGCGCTCCGCGAATATAAAATTGCGACAGTCCGTAACCTGTTAGATTACGTCCCAGCTAATTAATTACCGCAATAATTAATGCTTCGGCAACCGCCCCTTTAACTGGCTTCTCAGCTTTTGCAGAAACTCCACCAGCTACTTTTGTTGGTTGCAACCTCTTCGATTTATTAAAATATTATTATTAATTAATATGATTGTCAACCATTTTTGCTGGTAAATATTTTTTGATTTTCAAATCCCTAAAATTATTTTTTGCAATTAATTGTTTCAAAGTTGTAGCAAAGGCTATTATATTCGGCATTTATCGACAGCATTTTTACCAAAGTTTTCTTAAGAGAAATAATAGCGTTATTAATTAGCAATTTTCTTTTTTCGTTTGAAGATTAAAATTTTAATGTTAAAATCCAATACTAATTACTTAAATTAAATTTAATTGTGAAAGGTATTAACATGAAAGTTGTAAAATTTGGTGGTAGTTCTTTAGCGGACGGAGAACAATTTCAAAAAGTTTTAAAAATTATTAATGCTGATCCGGCTCGTAAAATCGTAGTTACCTCAGCGCCAGGAAAAAGATATAAAAATGACACTAAAGTAACAGATTTATTAATCGAGTATGCGCAAAAAGCAATTGCTAAACAAGATTACAGGGAAGTCGTTAAAACAATTTGGTCCAGGTATCATGACGTTGCTGCTTATTTTAAAATACCCGAACAATTATTAAAGCCTTTATTGCAAGAATTACAAAATCTACCCAATATCTCTTATCCAAACAAGGATTTTTTAATGGCAGGCTTTAAAGCGCACGGAGAAAAACTAAATGCTCAGCTTTTGACTTTAATTTTACAAAGTCGTCATATACCAGCTCGTTTCTTAGACCCGAAAGAATCTGGTTTTATTGTGACCAACAATCCTAATGACACTCAGGTTTTGCCGGAAACTTACAGCAATTTGCAAAAGTGGGCTCAAACTTCAGACTTATTAATTGTTCCCGGCTTTTATGGTATTACTCAAGACGGTTTAATTGCTACTTTTTCTCGTGGCGGTTCTGATATTACCGGAGCAATTTGGGCACGCGGACTTGACGCTGACCTTTATGAAAATTTCACTGATGTCGATGCTATTTACGCTGCTGATCCTAGATTAGTTACGCATCCCCACGCTGTTAATGTTATGACATACCGCGAGTTGCGGGAACTGTCATATGCGGGTTTTTCAGTTTTTCACGATGAAGCTATTATTCCTGCAATTGAAGGACAAATACCAATTAATGTCAAAAATACCAATCACCCAGATTTGCCGGGAACAATGATCGTACCTGAAAATAACTTTCAGCCTCAAAGTACAATTACAGGAGTAGCTAGTTCTGGTCATTTTGCAGCATTATATTTACATAAATACTTGCTAAATAAACAGGTTGGTTTTACTCTTAAATTACTACAAATTTTTTATAAATTTAATATATCTTATGAGCACATGCCTTCAGGAATTGATGATTTAACTGTGATTTTTGACAAACGCCAATTTAATGAGCAAATTCGCCAGCAAATGTGTTTTGAAATTCAACAGGCACTTAATCCTGATCAATTAGAGTGGATCGATGACTATGCCATTATCATGGTGGTAGGAGAAGGAATGAAAAACAAAATTGGCGTAATGAAGAACATCACGCTGCCTCTAGCACAAAAGCATATTGCAATTCATATGATTAACCAAGGTGCTTCACGAATCTCAATTATGCTGGGTACCAAAAAAGCGGACGCTGCTGCTGCTGTTAGAGAAATTTACCACCAGTTTTTTAATTAATTTAAGGAGAGATTTTTATGGTACAACTACAAAAAGTTCACGGTTCACAGAATAAATTTTTTCTACTAGATCAAACTCAATTGCAAACCCCTTTAACTAAAGACGAATTGGTCAATTTGGCTTGGCAAATAACAAACTCTGCCACTGGATTATTAAACGGAGCTGATGGTCTGTTAGTAGTCAGCAATTCGCAGCACCCACAAGTTTTAGGCAAAATGCAGGTCATTAATGCTGATGGTTCTTTTGCTTCCATGTGTGGCAATGGCTTACGGACTGTGGGCCGTTATCTAGCGCAAAAATACCACAAGCAATCTTTCAAAGTCGAAACAATGCAAAGTGATTTGCGTGTTAGTTGTCAGCCAGACTGGGCGCAAAACGTTAAAGCAGTTAGTGTCGAAATCAGCCCAGTTAGTTTTGCAGCTGCAGATCTTCCTTTTACTAACTTAGGTTACTCTGAACTACTAAACCAAGCAGTACCTGAATTTGCACCCAAGTTAACTTTTTCAGCAGTTGCTGTTCCCAATCCTCATTTGATTAGTTTAGTTTCAGATGATGTTTTAAAAAGTGACCTACTAGCAAATTTA
Source organism: Lactobacillus sp. VURO6/B1 (VP7) (assembly GCF_058139575.1). NCBI lineage: Bacteria > Bacillati > Bacillota > Bacilli > Lactobacillales > Lactobacillaceae > Lactobacillus > Lactobacillus sp. VURO6/B1 (VP7). Next base: position 76,031 of record NZ_JBVOWJ010000005.1, read on the forward strand.
GGAACAAAATTAAATCATAAAAATCCTTATTTTCCAGATGGAGTAAATGTCAGTTTTGCTAAAGTTTTGTCTTCTGGCCACCTTTTCGTTCGCACTTTTGAGCGCGGTGTTGGTTTTACCAACGCTTGTGGTACTGGCATGTCTGCAGCAAGCTTAATTTACGCTTTGACCAACAAGTCACAGGATCTGTTTGATAAATTGCTGACTGTTTCAAATCCCGGAGGATTTGTCCAAACAAAGGTACATCGCACCGCCAATAGCTATTGGATCGAATTAATTGGAAATGCGACAGTTACACATTACATTGACGTTGCAGAAAGTACCTTGCACCAGAAGCAGCCTGATTTTAATAATTTTAAGATTACCACTACTTCAGAGAATGAAGCATATCAGAATTTTATTGCTGTGAATAATAACTAAATTAGCTGATATTTTAAGAGTCTGGGAAAAAAGTGTTCTTTGAAGTTAAATTTAAAAATTTCACAATTTAAAAAGACCGACAAGTCAACGTTTTATTGACGTGATTTGTCGGCCTTTTTTAGTTAGGTTAGAGTTTTTTCCCAGACTCTTAAATTATATTTTTTAAAAAGGATAACCAAATTTTGAACTCAATTAAAATATCCTTTTTATCTATCTTGGCAAACGTTCATTTCTCGATAAAAAGCTTTTAAATGGTTGATGGGGCTCAGTTTGATACCAATAAGCTACTGTTGCAATATCATCTGAACGTTCGAACAGGCCAATATCATCATTACCTATATCTTGAAAAGTAACTTTTAGATTTTTAGTAAAAGCTATTGGATCCGGTAAATGCCATCGGTACAACCCATGTTCTGGTAAGCCATCATTCCCACAAGCATGAACAGAATTAGGGTCTGATTTTCCTGCGCTAAACATATCCCGCGAATGGTCTTGAGTTTCGTGAAACGGATAACCTTGATAGGCAGTTGAAAAAGTATAAGTTTCTGGCAAATGTCCATATTCCTGTTTTTGAAAAGCCCAAGCTCCACCAAAATAATCTTCTGCCCCAGTTGAAGTTACAGTAGGATATTGATTATCTTCATCAATATAAAATTTAAATTCACCTTCACCCCACCAATATCTTTGTAAAGCGCAAAGAGCCATGTATGTACCCACATAATAGCCTTTGCCCTTTACTCCATCAAGTAAAGTATAATCCTGTCCCATTTTTACTGGATTTTCGCGGTTCCAAAGCGCATGAAAATACAATAAATCTTCAGTTTTGGTTTTTTTAACATAATTTATAGTATAAAAAAAGTGTTTAATAAATCCAGGGTGTTCGTTTGTAATAGTTATTTTTGCATGTTTGTTAAAGGGCATTTTAAAGTAAGAATTCATGCCACCAAAGGGATTTACAACAATTGGTATAGAATTAACTATACATCGAGTTCCAAAACCATTACAGAAGAAGTCACCCAATGGGACTTCCACAGAAGGATTTTGCTCATTGTCCCAGTACATTCTCAGCACTAAATCCCTCAAAACAAAGCTTCCCTTAGTTGTCTTGTCTGTAACTGTAAACCACATATGGCGAATTTCTCCTGGCCCAATAATGTCAGCTAATGTTACTGTTTCTCCCTGTTCAAGCGAAATATCAGCACTTCCTTTCCTTTGTGGTCCCAGCTTGCCGGTTGCCATTGCTGCCTTCCCAGGAGCCCCTGTCTTATTTTCGGCAGAAATAGTCCTGCTTTGTTCGTTTTTAAAATGTAATACATCATCTAAAGAGCTCATTCTTTACCACCTACTCATCATCATTTGAATCAGTTATATCATTTACTGATACTTGTAATAATTGCTGTCTTGCTTGATTAATTAAATTAGTGATATTAATTGGCTGATCATTTTTAACTGCAAGAGCTAACGCTAATGCAAATGGTAAATTAACCCCAGTGATTATATGAATCTTAGCAGATGCAAATTGACTCATCACTTGATTTACACTTCCAAAACTTAAGTCGGTAAGTATATAAAATTCGTCCGAATTATTTAACATCTTGCCAACTTTTTCCTTTAATTCATTTGTTCCTTCATTGTTCATATAGGCGCAAATGGCTGCGACAATCTTTTTATCTCCTGTTAGGCCAGCAAGAGTTTCTTGATAGCCCTGTGCAAGCGTATAGTGAGTTACAATAATAATCTTTTTCATTATTTTTTCCTTACCTATTATTTTAAGAAACCAAATGCTGCCCCAAACATTGCTATTACAATAAATAATAAAATCACCCAGGTCATATTCCACTTTTTAGATTTTAAAAGCTTATAAGCTAGCCAAACTAATAATGCTGGAATTAATTGTGGTAATATTTTATCCAACATTGGTTGAATTTGCATTGTAACTTTTCCAAATTGGAATTTTAGTGGCGATGTAACAGATATAACGGATCCAATCAAAGAGCCTACAACTGTGATGCCTAAAACAGAAGCAGCTTCAGTTAAGTAATTTATCTTATCACCATATTCTGTAATAACTTTAGAGCCTTGTCTATATCCAAACTCAAAACAATGCATACGTAGGAAAAAGATAATTGCTATTAAGATACCCCACAGAATAATACCGAATGGATTATTTTCTAAAGCCATATAAGCTGCTATTGACCCCATGATAGTTGGAATCATTGTCATTAGAAGAGAATCACCTATTCCAGCTAGTGGTCCCATAGTACCAACTTTAAAATCATTAATAGCACTTTTAGCAGCTAATCCTTGTTTTTCTTCCATAGCAACACAAGCTCCTAGAACAATAGCAGCTAACCATGGTTGAGTATTATAATATTGAAAATGATTGTCTAAAGCTTCGACATAATCATCATCTTTTTGATATATTTTACGCAAAATTGGGGATAGAGCATATGCAACAGACGCTCCTTGTTGAGTTTCGTAGTTAAATGTCTCAACACTCATTAACCAACGATAATTAGCTTTACGCAAATCTTTTTTTGTTACTATTGGGCCATAAATTTTTTCGTCTTTTTCTTTAGCCATTTTATTCGTCCTCTCCTATACCTGAATTTGTATTTGCAGCCATGGCTTTAGCTTGGCCTTCTTTTTCAGCTTGCTTATAGGTTGTAAATGCAGCTGCAAAACCAATAATTGCCGCACCGATAATTGGCACTTTTAGGAAAGCAGCTAGAAAGAAACCAATCAATAAGTAATTAACTAGTTTACCTGTAGGCATATAATTTAATAGCATTGCAATACCTACGGCAGGTAACATTTCACCTGCTATAGTTAGTCCTGTCATGAACCATTTTGGCATAACTTGTAAAATAAAGTTCACAGCTGACTGACCTAAAGTGACGGCAATAAAAACTGGAATTGCTGCTGAAAGGCCAAAGAATAATGGACCTAACCAGGTAACTGCACTCATTTTTTTAAATTGACGAGAATCAGCATAACTTTTTGCTTTTTTAGCTACAAATCCGTTTAAAATTTTAACAATAACATCTAATTGAACTCCCAGCATTCCAACAGGTAAGCCTATTGCTAAACCTGCGCTCTTACCCATTGAAACTCCAAAAGCAGTAGCAATGATCGCTGTTGTACCATAGTCTGGTACTGACGAACCACCAAAGCCAGCGACACCTAATGACATTAGCTGAACTGTACCACCTACTAATAATCCGGTTTGTATATCTCCCATTATTATTCCGGTAAAAAGCCCCCAAAAAACGGGATAATTAACGAATAGCATCGGAATACCATAGTAATCAACGTGCTTTATAAAAGCTAAAAGCGTTAACAGAATAATTTGTAATATTGAAAAATGCATTTTAACTATTAGCCTTACTTTCTAAAAATTCCTTAGTAACTTCTATTTCTTTATCAGCCGGGACATATTGAGAAAATAACTTGACACCTTTATCAATTAATGACTCATATACTGTTATTTCATGACTATCAGCAAAAGCTCGCTTAGAAATTTCTATACCATTATCACGAGCTGTAGTACCGCCAATATTCAATTTTTTAATTGGAACACCGATTTTTACCAAATCCAAAAAAGTTTGTGGTTCTTTAGCCAGAACAAGTAACTTTTCCGCATCATACTTACCATTTTTAAAATTAGTTAAGGCCTTTTCTTCTGTAATAATGGAAATTGCATTTCCAGCTGGTCGTGCCATTTTCATAGTAGCTTTACTTATTGAATTATTTGCTGTTTCATCATCTATTACCATTACCCTGTTAGATCCGGATTGTGGAGCCCATTGAGTAACAATTATTCCATGAAGTAGTCTATTATCTATTCTTGCTAAAACAATACTCATTTTATTTTCCTTTCAAATGATACTAGTAACTTCTATATTTCAATCGCTTTCACCAATTTAATAGCAAAAAGTGTGCCAACCCAGTGTCAAAAAAAACAGTTTGGTTTGATGTGAACCCTAAAATTAGAACAAACTTGAGGGATCATATCACTTTTCCACAATCTGCTTTTTATATTATTTATTCCAGCTTAATACTATGATTTGGACACTATAACCAGGAACTATAAATAGTGTCTGATTATTATCTATCATAATTAAAAACTAACTCATATATATATTTTAGCTCCGTCTTAGGAATTCTAATATTATAGATTTCTTCAAGTGGGTGTAAAGCTAATTTTATTGTCTCAATCCCTTTTTCTTTTTCCTTACTGTCTGTAAAATTTCTTGGACTGTTCTCTAAGGACTGGTTGCGAATAATTCTTTCAATCATGCAACTAATATGCACATAAAGTGCCATTGTTGTTTGGTTTGATAATCTTTTATTGAGATAATTATTCATTTTTTCAAGACAAAAACTAATGTTTCTTATAACTGCTTTAGTATCCAAAATTGTTAAGGAATTAATTACTCTTTCTATACTGAAGTTTTTAAGAATAGAATCATTAAATTTATATAAATCTTGTTTACTTAGGATACCTTGCAAAGAATCTTTTAATGTAGTTAATTTAGATCCATTTACAAGTTGATCGATTGAAATATATGGGATTTTTTCATATCCAGGGTTTACAGTCCCTATAATTGTTAGAATATTATATTTTCTTTTAAGAGTATTTTCCTGGTCTTCTATCTTTAATGAGTCGTAAGAATATGCCTTCACCATTATTTTGGTTTTATTTGGTAAGCTATCTTTAATCATTGTTTTTATCTTTTCAGCAGTCCCTATTCCAGTTGTACAGCAAACAATGATAACATTCTGCTTGATCATCTTAGGATATATAATACGATAATCATTATGAATAACTTGATTTAAATCTTTAGCCATAGCTGATAAAGGTTTTTTCTTTTTAATATACTCAGCAGCAAACAATGCTAATTGGGTTGATACGTTATTAAAAATAACTATAGGAAAGTTTATTTCCGTTTTTATTAATTCAGGTATCTTTTCTAAAGAACCCATATCTGCCATTAAAATTATTCCTTTAGTGACATGTCTTACACGAATATAGTTTGCTACTTTCTGAGCTATATCTTCAGGTTTAATATCAATTGGCATATCAAAAGAATCCAGCAATGGTTCACCTATTATTTTGTTAACCGTGTCAGCAATACTACTTGCAGTGGAATAACCATGTGCTAACAATATGCAGTGAATTAGGTCAGAATTAGTACTTCTTTTTATACTTTCAAGATAAATAGTCAGAAACATTCTGTCGACTTCATCAGTATACAAGTTCAGGGTTTTGTTTATAGTATCCAAGATTACTTGCACAATTTGCTTGACGTAGGTTACTTCATTTAATTTTGCAATGATTTCTCTAATCAATTGGCTCTCTTTAGAAGAAATTGCCCAATGATTTTCCTGTCGAAAATAAAAGTAATAAGAAATAGCTACAATAATGTTGCCATTAAAGTCATTATAAAAATCATTTTTCAAATAACCTACTTCTTGGTTAAGTGTGTTTTTTATCAAATTTAAGGGTAATTCACCTATGTTTAAGTCATCTTTTTTAAAAATTAAATAATCACATAGAGAGTTAACAACATCAAAAGCTTTTGATCTAAACTGTAAAAAGTCCTCTTTTTGATATAACAAGTATATCTTTTGGATCGCTTTATTAATATAATTAGTGCTATTTTCGCTTTCAATAAAGTCAGTAATTTTACTAGTAGGTTTAATATTTAAGTCTGCGCTACTTTTGACTGAATTATTAACTTCAGCTAAGCTTGAAGGCAAAATATCTTGTGGTAAATCTGCAAGTTTAATACTTATAATTTTGGAATTACTATCTTTTTCCAAAGCACTGGCAACAGACAATAAAACATCATTTTTTAATTGACCAATATTATTTTGATAGTTAACATTGCTCAGCGTTAAGAAAACTTGATTATTAATTTTAAAGCTTTTGTTGATCTTTTGAGCATGTTGAATATAAAAATAAATAATTAAAGCACGAATCTCATTTTGTGTACGCTCTTTCAAAGGAGGCATTGAAATTTGAATTGGGATTCTTCTAATAAATGTCTCTAGGAAGCTACTCTGAATATCTTCTGTAGTCGCACAAATTAACCTTACATTTACTTTTTTCTTGTTTCCTGCATCTCCTAAAGCAGAAATACTGCCATTATCTAAATATGAAAAAAGTTTTTCTTGTCCTTTGGCATCTAGTCTGTGAACTTCATCTAGAAAGAGCATGCCTCCATCGGCTTCATCAAAAAGCCCAAGATGATTACTATCTGCGCCAGTGAAAGCTCCCTTTACATAACCAAATAGAGTTCCCGTCAGCAGTTCTGGATTATCCGCATATTCCGCACAATTAAAACTGACAAATTTACCATCTTTAGAAATGTAATCTTCTGCTACACAATATTCGAAATACTTTCGTGCGATATAGCTTTTACCTGTTCCTGTTTGTCCATTAATAAGAATTGGTAAGCTTCCTGGGTATGATGCAGCTGCTTTGAGTTTTTTTATTTGGCTATAAAGTGATTTATCATGTCCAATTACGTTATTAAAGACATCTTCATCACGATACTTTTTCTGTAACTCTTTTATACTGCTATACTCATTGTCTAATACACATCCTGATTTTTTCTCAGCAATTTTTTTAAAAATAAATACTGCTGGGCGTGTATTAATTTTTATTAATTCATTTTCTTTAACTAACTGATTTAGATAGTGACTAACTGTATTACGTTTAAGGCTAAGTTTTTCTGCCAAATCAGTAGTTGATAAATATTGATTGTTTTCCTGTTGGCTTTTTTTAATTAAAGTTAACACTTTTTGCTTTACATTCATTTAAAAACCCCATATTTATTTACCAATTATGTTAGTTGTTTTATTAAAGCTGTTCAAGTTATGCTAATTGATGTTTAAAAATTAGTACTTACTTTTATAAGAATTAGCTATTACAAAGTTTCTTTATTATCACTTTAAAAAGTCTTAATACCGTTCTTTTTTACTCGTGATGAAGTAAAATATAATACTAAAGCGATTACAAAAAAGGAGAGCTGTAAAATGTCAGAACCTGACTATCGAAAATTAGTTGAAGAAACACGAAAAGTAATTAAAAAAGGTGATGATCAGCGCGATGCTGGATTGCCAACACAAATTCCGGAAGTAGAAAGGTTTGACAATATTTCCTATGGTAAGGATCCTAAGTATCAGATACTCGATGTTTATTTACCAAAGAATAGAACCCATGCTAAATTACCGGTAATCGTAAATATTCATGGTGGTGGCTGGATATATGGCACCAAAGAAACTTATCAGTTTTATTGCTTGGCTCTGGCTAAAGAAGGATTTGCCGTAGTTAATGCCAATTATCGCTTAGCACCAGATGTGGCCTATCCCGGAGAACTGGATGATATCAACCGTGTATTTCATTGGGTAGCCCAAGAGGAAAATGCGACAAAATATCAATTCGATCTAAATAACGTCTTTATTGTTGGAGACAGTGCCGGCGGCCAAATGGGAGAACAAATTTTAGCAGCATACACTAACAATGAATACCGTAAGTATTTTGGTTATTCAGTACCTCGTTTAACAATTAAAGCTGCCGCTTTAAATTGTGGCGCCTACTTCCTAACTGAAATTCCATCATATACTGGGGCACCCGAAGCCTATTTCAGACCTGAAATTCTCTTAAATAAGCATGACGAATTAGATGCGGAACAATTTTTAACTCAAGCAATGCCACCGCTTTTCTTAATGACTTGCACAGATGATTTCTTGCGTGATAATGCCTATATGCTGTCAGGCTACCTGAAAGCCAAAAATGTTTACCATGAACTTCATTTCTATGGTGATAAGGAACACCCACGAGGTCATGTTTTTCATGTTAATCAAAAAGATGAATTGGCCAAGAAATGTAATGAAGATGAGCTAAACTTTTTCCGTAAATACATTAATTAACAGTGTAAAAAACCGAACTAGTCTTGTCTAGCCCGGTTTTTTACTGTATGCTTTTAAAGCTATTGCTGATTGCTTCTTTCTTTTCTGGAAAACCAAAACATAAACAGCGGCAAAATTATGAAGCCAAAGATCATCATAAAAATTGCATACCAGTTAACGCCAACGACTTTGCCATTTTCAATAATACCAAATTGCGCTTGCCAATTATATTTGACTAGCAAAAAGATTACCAAAACAATTGACAATATTGGTACAAAAATATCAGTCAATGCATTTTTAGGAGCCGGCAATATTGGCTGCTTATTTTTACCATAGTAAAAGCAGATTACTGCCAGAGGAACAATGATGAATCCTAAAAATCTGACCATAGCACTCAACGTAATCAAGTTAGTCATGTTATATTGAAAAGCTAAGGGTACTAAAATAGCTAGTGCTTCAGAAATAAAGAAAGTTTTAATGGGAAAGTTATTTTTAGTCCTTTCTGTTAAAGTAGCCGGCAGTTGATGTTCACGGGCCATTGCCTCCAAAATGCGCGGTGCATTAAAACTAGAGGCAACATTTATTCCCAACATCGAAATAAGCGCTCCGACTAAAATTACATCCCGCAATATATCATTTTTAAAAATCGCACTAATTGCTACCACTTGTTTAGTCGTCATCAATGCCTTAGGATCCAAAACCATTGCTACAGCGACTACTCCAATATAAATAGCAGCGATAACCAAAATTGCCAGTGGAATAGCCTTAGGTAAATTCTTTTCCGGTTCCTGCATATCTTCCGAACCAGAAGCAACTGATTCAAAACCGGTAAAAGCATAAAATGCAGAAACAACAGCCATAACAAGACCGGTAGTGGTTAAAGCCGGTACTATTTTATGCCCATTTTGCGTTATTTGGTCGACAGACGACAGACTATGGCTGGCACCAGTGGTAATAAGTAAAACGACACCTGCCACTATGATCAAAATTAATGCAGCTAATTTACCTGCTGTAGCCATGTTCATCACAAGTTTTACAAATTTTTGTCCAAATAAGTTAATTACAGTTACTGCAAGCATCAATATAATGAAGCCAATGGTGACATTTAAAAATTTGTCAGGATTGCCACCAAAAATAGAAATAGTTGACTTTATTACACCGACAGCCATTACTCCCCAAGCAACACTGGCTGAAAAATAGCGCAAGATACCGACGTAAAAGCCAACATTGTCACCAAAGGCTGCCTTAGAATAAGCATAAGAAGCGCCAGACTTAGTTACGTATTTGGCTGCTGCTGAAAAGGAAATTGCTAAAATTGAAGCAAAAATTGCAGCGATGAAATAGACAATTAGGGCCTTGCTCCCTGCCTGACTTACCACACTCCCAGGCGTCAAAAAGATACCAGAGCCAATGATTGAATTAATTGCTAAAAAGACAATTGACCAGAAACCTAGTTTATCCCCAGCATTTTTATTTTGAGTCATTATTACTCCTTACTTGGCATTTTTAACCACAAATTTAAATAAATTATTCATATATTCTGTATCCGGATTATTATGTAACATTTCGGGGTGCCATTGAATCGCCAAAACAGTACCCTGTTTATTTTCAAGTCCTTCCGGGACACCATCGCTTGCATCCGCAACTTCAAGCAAATCCGGGGCGACCTTTTTAATTAATTGGTGGTGAAAAGAATTAACCATGCATTCAGTCTTACCTAATGTTTTAGCTAATAAGCTGTTTTCCTTTATTGTTACTTTATGAGTAGGTAAATCAGGTGTATGACCTTGTTCGTGTTTTAGAGTTTGCTCTGAGCGATAACTAACATCCTGGTAGAGACTGCCGCCATGTGCTACGTTAATAATTTGTGCCCCGCGGCAAACTCCCAGAACGGGTTTATTAGATTCTTCAGCAATTTTTAATAAAAGCATGTCAAAGTGATCTCTCTGAGGCCAAATGGGACCAATTTTAGGCATTAATTCTTCACCATATAAGTGAGGATCAACATCATGTCCACCAGATAAAATCAATCCTTGCACATGAGCCATCTGGCTTTTAATAACTTCATTATCTTCAGTAAAAGGAATTATAAAGGGAATTCCGCCATTTTTAACAACAGAATCCACATAGTCCTCATTAACATAACTACGTCTGTATCCTGGAAGCATTCCAGCAGAATCAATCATTTCAGATCCTGCTATGCCAATAATTGGTTTTGTCATTTTTTCTCCTTAATTAAACTTATACTACTAGTTATTAACATTATAATAGTTATTAGCAATTTAAGTGTGCCATTTGTTTTTATCAAAAAATATAGCAATAGTTCGCAGTCTTGAGTGTAAAAAACTAAACTTATTTTCTTTCCTTTGGCACAAACCTCAATTGCAGCCAATCTAAGAAGTACATTACTCCTTTCGCTAATCCCACTGAACCTCTATCTCTATAATCATTATCAGCTTTCTACTTTCAATTTTTCAAAGTTTCATTTCCATTGTTTTTAATTAATTTTATTAACAAGATTTGTAATTCCAGCAACTCCACTTCCTGTTCTAAAACAGACACATATCTGTAACAGTCGAGTTTTAATTGACTTTTTGGTAATCAACTTTATTTTTTAATCATACTGGCCAGAATAGTAATGCTTCTGCTTCCTTAATTAATAAGACTTGGTTCTCTTTAGAGACTTTATTTATTTTTGAGATTATTTATTTCCCGGGAAATATTTTCTATCTCTTTAAATGAAGCATTGGGGTCAGCAATTAGTTTATCTAATTTAAATTGCAGCAAATTAATCCGATTATCAATATTGGTATTCTTATGACTCGAAAAATCAGTGGTTTTAATTAATTTATGATTTTTTATTTCCCAGGTTGCAAAATTCAAATTTTTCAGCAAGTTTTGATCATGAGATACCAGGATAATAGCAAATGGATAATTTTTTAAGAACTCTTCAAGAGCGTTAATAGCTGAAATATCCAAAAAATTATCTGGCTCATCAAGTATCAGTAAATTGTGTTCACCTAATAACACCTTTGCCAATTTATAACAAACTAGCTGACCTCCACTTAAATCACAGACTTGGTTATTCAAAAATCTTCTTAAACGTAAATCACCTAGAAGTTGCATGGTAGTTGTTTTATCAAAAACACTGATCTTAGAAATTGTTTCTATCAATGTCTCCTTTACCGCAGCTTCTTGAGCAATATTCTGTTTAACATAACCGATTTTTAATTGCGGATTAAACCAAGCGTTAAGTTTTTGATGAAATAATTTTGCTAAAAAAACTGATTTTCCGACACCATTTTTGCCAGTTAATGCAATTTTTTCTCTTCCTTTTATTTGCAATTCTTTTGTTATACTAAACAATTTGTTTCCGTGTAAGACAACATCTTGAATGCCTAATCTGACCAAACTACTTTTTTGTGATAGATCTAAGTTTGTTGTTTTAACGTTACTTAATGTAATTGTATGATGGACTTGTGGTTTTTCCAGCGCAGCTTCCTCGCTTGTTATACGTTTTTTTAATTGAGTACTAATTCGGCTAAGCCTTTTCTCAATCTTGCCGCTGTCTTTTATTTTCCAATCCGACCAAGACATATCTTTCTTTTTCTTGGTAGCATTTTGAGACTTTATTTCAGCCTGCCTTTGATCTTTCTTTAGTTTTTTAATTTTAGTTAGTTTTTCATGGTATTCTATCTTTTTTCTTTTTTCTTCAGCTATGAGAAATTGACAATATTCACTATATGAACCATTAAATTCATGAACTTGATGATCTTTAATGTGCCAAATAACATTAACAAGTTTCTGTAAAAAAGACTGATCATGACTAATTATCAAAATTGGTTGTTTTAAACTACTTAAGGCTTTAATTAGCCATCTTTGTTGCTCAATATCTAAATTAGAAGTTGGTTCATCCAGAATTAGCAAAGAATCTTTGGCTTGACCCAATCTGATTATTGCCTGAGTAATGGCTTCTTTTTCTTTTTCCCCACCACTTTGCTCATCGTTATTTAAAAGCTGTGGTACCAAGACAATACGACAATGGCGCAGTATTTGTCCCGTTACTCTGAAAGTTGTGGGCATTTGGACAATAGTATTAATCAATGTGGTTTTACCTACACCATTATCCCCGATTAAACCAATTATTTGATTGTCCTGAATATTCAAATGTGGAGCATAAAATAAAGATTCGTCACGATTTTCAACGTTGAGGTTAGTTATTCTAATATATTCCATACTAGCACCTGCTTTTTGCTAAATAAAAAGCACTGATAACCAAATTGCCCATAATTTGATTAGCAGTGCACAAAAAGCGGTGAAATTAAAGCGCCACCTTAATAGAGAACAATACTAATTTCTGATTATCGGCAAAAATGCATGATAAAAGCATTGGTTATCAAACTTTTTTGCTTACTAATAAAACCAGAAATTAATTCTCCATTTTTTGCATTACCTTCATTTCCTAAATTGTTTCAACTATATCATATTTATTTGATTTTTCAACAGACAAATTATTCAACTTTTTCAAAAATCTCACATACCATTGGTGCCTGCGGATAAAATTTTTGACCATTGGCTTTAAATTCTTCTTCAAAGAATTGATCATGAACTGTGCGCCAATATTGATAACTACGGTCTCCTTCACCTTCATGATAAGCATGTTCTGCGGAAATTTGATTATACGGAATAATTTCTACAACTTTGTCTTGGACAACACAGACGGGTTTACCTTGACCATCGAGAATTATGTTCCAATCGCCAACTTTAGGCATATCTTCATCACCCGATACATATTCCGAAGTTGTGGCAGTTTTTATTCCCTTGTCAACTAATTTAGCTAATTTATCTGCATCTTCTTTATTAGAACCAAAAGCCCAGGCATCAACTTTAGTAGCAAGAGCCAAATTGTGTTTAAGACAAAAGTTATACCAGAATTGTTTTACTTTTTCGTCCATTATAACCACCATTCTGGAGTCAGTTCACCCATCGTAGCGACCTTCCCACTTTCATAATCCAGCATCACTTCAACATGTTGATAATCTTTTTCCATGAGTTGAACAATAAATTCGCGACAAGCACCACATGGAGCTCCCTTTTTACCATCTGCCATTAATGCTAAAACCCGGCTAATTCTGGTTTCGTCATTGGTAATCATATTAAAAAGAGCACTACGTTCCGCACAGACGCCTAATCCGCACGCTGTGTCAACACAAACTCCCGTATAAATTTTTCCTGATTCAGCTAGAACAGCAGCAGCGACACCACCAGCTTCCATATGGGGACCAATAGCAGTGAACCCTTGCACTTTTTTCGCTGCTTCAGACATTTTTTGCCATTTTTTGTGCATTATTTTCACCTGCAATTCTTTCATCAAATATCTATAAAGCTTAACTCAAATTTTCTTTGACATGATATCAAAATTATAGCTGCCACCATTTGAATGTACCATCTCAGTATTTCTTTTGACATAACCAGCTCTTTGGTAGACCTTAATTGCACGCAAATTAAAGTCAGCAACGGATAAAACAATTACTTTATAGTCATAGTTATCTTTGACAAAATTTTCAATGACAGTTATAAATTCGCTGCCTAGACCATGACCAGTTAGATTAGGAGCTAGTCCCAACCCAACTTCAACTTGTTCTTTTTTCTTCTTATCTGGATCAAGACAAAAGAAGGCGACTAAGTTGTCGTTTGTATCCAAAACCTGAAAGTAGTTATTTTTACGCAATTTGGGAGAAATTATTTCATCATAATCTTCTTGATCATTTTTCATATCATAAAAAGCATATTGTCCGTCGTAATGCCACTCATCTGCAATAATCCTGGCATTTTTTTGCGACAGTAGTGCTATTTTTTGAAAAATACTTTTATTCATTTCTTCACCCCTATTCTTTGGATATTAAATACTAATTAATTATTAAATATACTGAAAACCCATCCAAAAGGCAAATTTAGCTAAAAAAATCCGCTTTTGCTCACATAGAAACAAAAACGGAAACTAAGATTTTATTTGTTACCCTTTAATTAATTGCTGGTCCACCTGTTGCACCATATACTTGTCCTGTAACATAACTTGCCAGATTTGAGGCTAAGAAAATATAAACATGGGCTATTTCATCAGGTTGTCCAGCACGCTTCAATAGCACTTCTTGACCAAATGTAGCAAGTGCATCAGTTGGCTGACCACCACAAACCTGCAAAGGAGTCCAAACCGGACCAGGTGCAACACTGTTAACTCTAATTCCTTTAGGAGCAAGACTTTGAGCCAAATTAATAGAAAAGCTGACAATTGCTGCTTTTGTAGCAGCATAATCAAGCAATATTGGTGATGGACTGAATCCTTCTAAAGAAGTCGAGGTCAAAATTACACTGCCTGGTTTCATATGCGGTACAGCCGCTTTAGCCATTTCAAACATTGAGATGATATTAACTTCAAAGGTATCGTGAACTTGATCCATTGATAAATTCTCTATGCCATCAACATTTTGTTGGATAGCTGCGTTCATTACCAATAATTCTAAGCTGCCCAATTCTTTGACAGCTTTTTCAACAACTTTTGCTGCTTCGCCGCGTTTACGGAAATCAGCTGGCAGCAAAACTGCCTTACGTCCAGCCTTTTTAATGAGTTCAGCTGTATCTTTAGCATCGGATTCTTCTTCCGGTAGATATTGAATGGCGACATCGGCTCCTTCTTTGGCAAAGCCAATTGCTACAGAACGACCAATACCGGAATCACCTCCAGTGATAAGGGCATGACGGCCTTTTAATAAGCCGTGGCCTTCATAGTCATTCATGTCTCCAGCAGGTACTGGATCCATTTTACTTTGCAGTCCAGGATATTCTTGTGATTGCTTAGGAAAATCATCATGATAATAACGTTTTAACGGGTCTGATAATTTATTGTCCATTTGTACTTTCTCCCTTCAATAAATTCAATTTCAAGATACCGCTTTTATAATAATAAAACAAAAATATTGCTTATTAATGCACAAAAAATACATTATCTTTGCTCTATTACTTTCTTTGTTCTATGATGAATTTATGAGCTATAAACAGGAGGAAAAATTCAATGCTTAAATCTTATAAAAAATTCTGGCAGAATATCTTTAATTTTTCTGGTACTGCTAATCGGTCTGAATATTGGTGGCCAGTAATTATTAACTGGGTATTAGCTTTTGTTTTAATGCATTTAGTTGAAGGTTTATTAGGCCATTCAATTAATGATATTTATAATTGGGGCGATTGGAGTATAAAGACTAGTTCTCTCATTATTTCCTTCGTTGTTTGGATTGCAATGCTATCTTTGCGTTTTCGTCGTTTACATGATACTAATCGCTCTGGCTGGTGGGTTCTAATTATGATAATACCAATCATTGGAGATATTTGGTTTATTATCTTAATGCTGCTGCCGTCAAAAGCAAATAATTACGATTAAAATAATGTTAATCTTTTGCTTTAAGCCTGCCCAAGTTGCTTTGTTTAAACTTAAATAATATAAATTATGTGTAATAATGTACCTTTAGTGCAGTTATTGCACTTTTTCTTTTCCAGACAATATTTCCGCTAACCACTTTTTGCGCTCATCCCTGCATACGTCCATACTATGTTTTTTCGCAGCTTTATCATAAAAATTAAGCTTATAATTAATTACTTCCATTGATTTATCCAGTACCCTTATTTTTTCTATCACTTTTTGTTTCTGTTTTAAAAACATTTCCTTGCGCTGCTCAACTGTATCAATACCATTCTCAGCTAGTTTAAGATACTTTTTGATTTCCTTAAGTGGCATTCCCGTTTTTCTTAGATAAATAATTGTACTAATCACTATCAGATCATTTGGTTCAAATTCACGAATCCCATTTTCGTCACGTTTAACAAATTTTAATAAACCAATTTTTTCATAGTAGCGTAAAGTATATGTACTAATTCCCAGCAATTCGCTGACATCTTTAATTCTAAATTTTTTCATTATTATCTCCTTTTTAGCAACTTCACCAAGACAGGATAAAGCACTTATTTTTTATATTTCACTTTCAACTAAACTAAACGACATTTATTAAAAAATTTGACTTAGAGTTACTCGAACCCACTATACTGAACATTAATTACAAAAAGGGGTGTAATTATAAATTTCTTAATTTTAGCGGCTAATGGTCAAATAGCTCGAATCGTTGAAAGCAGAATATTATCTGAAGATACTTTTAAAGATATCAAATTGACTCTGGGTTTGCGCAATCCACATCGCTTATGTTCATTGGAATCCAGAGCCCAAATAATGGAAGTTGATTTAACTGACAATCAGGCCGTTAATAAAGCTATGCATAACCAAGATATAGTTTTCGTAGACGTTGTAGATCACACTAAAGACAATATCATTACTAAAAACGTAATTGAAGCAATGAAAGTTAACCATGTTTCACGTGTAATTTTTGCTAACATTCTGGGTATATATAACGAAGTTGACGGTGAATTTGGCCGGTGGAATCATCAATTTGTTATGCCGGGACTACAGGCTGCCATTAACTCGGACAAACTTTTAGCAAGATCTGGCTTGCATTATACTACTTTACGTTTACCCTGGCTCAATGATTGTAATGAAATCAAATATTCTATTACTACTCATAATGAACCTTATATTGGGGTTTCAGGTTCACGCAAAAGCATTGCAGACGCAATTTTAAAAATTGTGCGCAATCCTGCATTATATGATAATGACAGCATTGGAATTGCCGATCCAGATACACAGGGAAAAGATCGGCCTGTTTACTAAAGAGCTAGTATAAATGAAAGCAGGAGCATTTATTAAACTAAGCAGAGTGAATTAAAAGAATGTCCTATGCCCAAACTTCAACCAGGAAATAATGCAATCTTAAAAGTTGTTCGTTCCTCTGTATGCGAATCTGATTTATGGTGATTCTGTGGTATATCAAAATTTCTGCAAATTCAACTACGAAGCATGAAACATTGAGCATTGTTGAAAAAGTGGGCAAAAATATTGTTGATATTCAACTGGAGACTTTATTATTGCATCATTTACACACGGTCGTGGTCAAAGTTCAATCTGTTTAGCAAGATTCGATGGTAATTGTCTCAATAAAGGTCATTTTAGAAATAGTGATTATCATTCAGACTATTTTAATTTTCATTACGCTAACTGGGTATTACTCAAAATATCGAAGAAACGTCCATATTATAATTATGTTTCACATGAAACAAGAATTGACTATCATGCATCAATCAAGCGATAAAAGTCTGTATAATCTGTAATTCTTTAACTGATATATTTTTATCTTTCCAGCAAACAAGTAGCTGACTATTACTGAGTTTAACAGCATTTACAAACCAAACTTTTGCCAGTATCTACTGAAAAATTGATTCTGTCAAATGATAAACATGTAATTTAGTAATTGTTTTTATTATAAAAGCATTTCAATTATTTACTTTAATTTAAATATTAGCTTGATCTGGTAGTACCTTTTTCAATATTTATAATATACATTATCTTAAACGTATATAAAATATTGATATAATTATCATAGGATAAATAATATTTACATTAAATTAATCACTTGCTTATGATTAAATTTTTTATATAATTTAAAAGGTACCGGTACAAAAGTTAAAAAGCAAAGGAATGATTAATTTCAAATTAATAAAATGACAATCTCAGAATTAACTGCCTTAGCTTTAAGTCCAGTTGCAATTTTTATATTTTAAAAATAGAGTGTAATTATGGAAACAAATAAACAAAAACTAACAGCAAATCAAAAAAGATTAAGAAGTAAGCCCAAACACTTTAAACTTTATCAGTTTTTGGCATACTTTTTCTCCATAATGATAAGCAGCATTTTGGTTGAAAAATTTTTACCGAATTGTTCGCCATTTTGGGCTAGTGGTAGAAATCTTCTGCTATTTTTAATTTGTATTGCAATATATTTTATATTTTTTACTTTTACAGATAAAGCTCTTAACTATTTCTGTTTTAAAAACAACTTTTAAACTATAATTTCGGGTGCAGATAAATCATCAAAATGTGATTTATCTGCTTTTTTAGTAATTTCAATAATTTATTTTTTCTTTTCGTCCAAATATCAATACCTACCCTCTAGTAACATATTTTGATAGAAAAAATTATAAAATACGAACTTTAATAACACAAGCTAATATTTTTGTTCTTGCATAGTTGCTAATTTTATTTTATTCTTATTATTGTCACATATGATAATAATAAAACAAAAAGTGAGGATACAATGTCAAGTTTTCAAAAATACTATGCTGAACTAGCTGAAACTGCTGATTTTTTACTTCATAATCCAGAACTTGGTTATAAAGAATTTAAAACATCTAAAAAGATTGAAGCTGAAATTAACAAAATTAGCCCCGAGTTAAAAGTCGAACATTATCTAAATACAGGTTTAAAGGTAACACTAACTAATGGCAGCCAGAAAACTATTGGAATTATCGCTGAAATAGACTCACTCTATCAGCCTAATCACAAACTAGCAGATGTGAATACTGGTGCTGCTCAAGCTTGTGGTCATTACACCCAAGTCACTACTGCACTTGCAATCTTGAATGAAGTAATTAACGATCACCGACTTGAGGATTTTGGGGCCAATCTAGCTTTTATCTTCACTCCGTCAGAAGAATTTGTTGATCTTGCCTGGAGAAAACAACAAAAAGAGGCAGGTAAACTAGATTACTTCGGTGGCAAACAAGAAGCTATTAAACTTGGCATTTTTGACGATATTGACTATTGTGTTTCAGTTCATGCAATTGGCGAAGATTTTGATGAACGCACTATCGAAATTAATTGTGATCTTGCAGGCTTTAATTTTGAATATTTTGATTTTTATGGCAAAGCTAGTCACGCAGCCTTCGCTCCAGATGCAGGTATTAATGCTCAAAGCATAGCAACACTATTCAATACTGCTTTAGCTTTGCAACGTCAACAAATTAAGGATCCCAATCGTATAAGATTCAATCCAGTATTTATTGGAGAAAATCATGAATCAATTAACGTCATTCCTGATCATATTAAAATGGGTACGGACTTAAGATTTTTTGACATAGACAATGCACAAAAACTAATGAACCGTTTTAAACAGGCAGCAGAAGGCTGTGCATCAGCACTTGGTGGTTCTGTTGAATCTGAACGGCAAGTTGGCTACCTGCCTTTGATTTCCAGTAAGAGTATGAGTGCTATAGTGAAAGACGTCTTTTCTGCAAATAAAAAAATTACCGGTTTAATAGAAGACCGTGGCTACACAATGGCAGCAGGTGATATTGGAGATGTTAGTTTCTTAATACCAACCATTCAAATCGGTTATGGCGGCTGGAACGGAACAATTCATGGTGATGATTTTACTTTAGTTGACCCTGAATTTGTACTAGCAATTTTTCCTGAATTTGTCTTTAACAGTATTCTTAAGATTTCAAATAACTTAGATCAGGTAAAAACTTATAAGAAAACAAAAGAAGAATATCTAACTGAATTAGAAAAGATGGCAAAATAAAATGAAATATTTAAAAGCATATGGTCCGCTAATCATTTTAGTGTTGTTAATAGATACAGTCTCTGAAATGATCAGTACCCAAGTATTTAAAATCGGCAAAATTGAAATTTCTATCTTACCTCTAGTATTTGCGGTAATTATTGCTATTTTAGTTTATTTAATCCCAGCAAAGCCTATTAAAAAACTCTATAACGATAAACGGGTGCAATTTGCCGGTAAATACATGATTCTTATCATGTTGCCTTTAATGGCACGGTATGGGGCAAATGTGGCTCCTAAAATCAATGAAATTATTTCTGTTGGTTGGGTTTTTCTAGTCCACGAATTAGGTAATTTAGGCACGATTATCTTCGGGCTACCTGTAGCATTATTACTTGGCTTAAGAGAAGAAGCTATAGGTTCAACCTTAGGCTTAGGCCGTGAAGGTGAACTAGCATATATTAGTGAAAAATACACGCTAAATTCCCCTGAAGGTCGTGGCGTACTTGGAATTTATTTAATTGGTACCATTTTTGGTTCAATTATCTTTTCAATCCTTGCTCCACTTCTTCTAGGCATGGGCTTTAACTATAAAGCTGTTGCAATGAGTGCCGGTGTTGGTTCTAGTTCAATGATGACTGCAGCTTCATCGTCTTTAGCAGCTTTGGTACCAAAACACAGTGACACTATTTTGTCCTTTGCCGCGGCCAGTCAATTGCTAACTAGTTTTATTGGCACTTATATCATGTACTTCCTAGCAGTGCCTCTGCAAAGATTCATGTACACACACATCACCAGCCTACTAGACAAAAAGAAAGAAGTTTATCCAGATCATGACTAAAGAAAACAATTTATATGAATTATTTAAAGATGCAGTCATTCTTTTACTTAGTGTTAGCTTAGTATTATTTGTTCAATGGGTTAAATTAATTAGAAATCCCAAAAGCACACCAATTACTACTGACACATTCATTGGTTTAGGTATGTTATGGCTTTTTTCGTTATTAGGCATAGTTATTAGTATGCTGATGAAAAAAGTGCCTTGGAAAATCATTCAGGGCTTCCCTATTTTAGGCTGGGTTTCAATTGTTTCTCTAATTTTTTGTTTGCTTAGTCCCTACTGCGTTCGCGTTATCAATGCTGTAGACTTTTTGTCACTAACAACCTCTGTTCTAGCATTTGCTGGAATATCAGTTACCCACCGTTTGAAAGAACTGACTAAAATATCCTGGAAGATTTTAATCGTAGCAATTTTTGTTTTCTTTGGTATGTACTTTATGGACACCTTAATCTCACAAATTGCTCTTAATCTTAGTTAAAAGTATTTTTTGAAAAGCTAAAAGTCGCCATAACTGCAATTAGTTTAAGCGACTTTTTCTTTTTGCCTACATATATTTTTATAAAAATTGAAAGACTAGCTATACACAGTCAATTTGAAAGGCACAACTGCAGTAACTTAGAAACTAGGCCTGATTAACTACTTTTTTAGTTTTGTTGGCATTATATTCAATTTTAAAAATACCAGTAATTTACTTCAATCTAAGCTGGCTAATCCATATCTGCATGGATTGAACTTAGGGATAGAGTCTAATCATAAGATAGCAAATACTTTTAACCAATTTATCAAGGTATTAACTAATTAAACAATATTTCCTGGGAAATACCGTTTAATTGTCTACTTTAACTATTTGGTTCGTTACTTTTCCAGTTTCACATGAAACAATGTGATTTTTAGAATCATATATTTTCAATATGCATAAAGATTATGAAATACTGGAAACATTTCTGATCCGCTACAATTTTAGGCAATAAAAAGGCGATTATGATAATTACCATAGTCGCCTTTTTAAAACTCTCAAGCCAAATATTCTGTCAATCCCACTTTTAACCGTTCTAAGCCATCTTTAACCATTGTTAAGGGGCAGGCAAGATTCATACGCAAAAAGTTATGACCATTTCCACGATAAATGCTTCCGGGTGACAAAACCAACCCAGTTGTTTTTTCTAAGAATTCCGCTAATTTTTGCGAGTCACTACTAACTTGACTTACATCAAGCCAAATTAAGTATGTTGCTGCGCCTGCAACTACCTTAACTTGTGGAAGGTTCTTATTGATGAATTCTTCAGCATAAGTGAAATTAACATTTAATTGCTTAATCAATGCCTCTAGCCAGTTGTGACCATGTTCATAGGCAGCAATTGTTCCAGGAATTGCCAGCAAATTTGGTTCAGCTAACTCATCGCTATTAAGACCGCGATTAACCATAGCGCGCAAATTACTATTTGGTACAATCGCTGTTGCTGCGTGTAGTGCAGCAACGTTAAAAGTTTTACTGGGTGAAACTAATGAAACAACGTTTTCGCGTGCAGGATTATTCACTGAAAAAGCTGGGGTATAGTCTGGGCCCTTGCGCACCAAGTCGCCATGAATTTCATCAGATAAAAGAACTACATGATGTTGATAGCATAAATCTGCAATTCTTTGCACTTCTTTTTGAGTCCATACCTTACCAATGGGATTATGAGGATTACAAAAAATCATTAGTGTTGTCAAAGGTAAGGCTAATTTCTGTTCGAGATCATCCCAGTTGATTGCATAATTTTCACCATCAAATTGCAAGTCATTGGATAAAACATGTCGGCCATTATTTTCAATTGAATTGTAGAAAACATTATATACAGGAGCTTGGACTAAAACGTTATCGCCAATATGGGAAACTCGTCTTACAATTGCAGAAATTGCGGGTACCACCCCTGTAGTAAAAATCATCCATTCCTGCTGAGGCCGATGACCATGTTCTTTTTCGTACCAGTCAGCCACCGCATTAAAATAGTCATCTTCAGGCCACTCGTAGCCAAAAACACCGCGATCAACTTTCCTTTTCATTGCGTCAATTATTTCGGATGCTGTTTTAAAATCCATATCAGCAATTGACATTGGCAAATCGCCCTTCTTGACATGCCATTTGACTGAATCTGTATCTCTTCTATCTGGTGCATTAATAAAATCATACTTATCCATTATTTCTAATCCTTCGGTTTCTGATTTTCATCTGAATGATTAACTTTCGCATCAATTTTAGCACAATCAATTTCAGTTTCACTAGGAGTTATTTTTTGAGGATCTAAAATTAATTTACCAATTGCAGGAGCAGAAATTTTACCAGAAATTGGATTTTTCACACTGTCAATTTTGCTTGAAATTGTAGCATTAATATTAGAAACATATTCAAATGCTAAGTCAGTATGAATTAAACTGGTATTTTTCAATTCCAGATGATCGATGTAATTAAGCCCCTGGTCGCTTTCAATTTTACAATTGATAAACTTGATATTTTGTCCGTTCCATGCCAAATATTCACCATCTATTATCGAATCATACACAGCAACATTTTGACAATTCCAAAAAGCATCTTTAGAAATAAAAGTGGAGTGATGTACTTCAATATTTTTAGCTCCGTCAAAAGCATAATTACCAATAACACTAACGTGGTCAAGATAGATGTTTTGACTGTCTTTACCAAAATAGTCACCGTTAACTTGGCTATTGGTAATTCTAATATCTTTACAGGTCCACATCGTTTCTGCAGCATTAGCAAAATGAACATTGTCTAAGACTATTTTTTCTGCTCTCCTAAATAATTTTGGAGCCTGCAAAGCCGAATTTTTAATAGAAATATTTTTGGTATACCATATACCACTGCGAGCCATAGTTTCAAATACAGTATTATCCACATTAATGTCCCTGTCATACCATAATGGATATTTCCATTTAAAGATAGAATCCTTGATATCAATTTTACTGGCTTCCTTAAGCGGCGACTCACCTTCACCAAAAGTAATTCCTACCAGCTCCGAATTTTTTAGTCCAAAAAGAATTCTTTCACCTTCAAAAAAATGATTTTTGATAATATTCATCCCGATCTCTTTTCTCTTTTGTATTTTTGAAATTTTTGATTTTTTGTATTATTGCCAGGAAAAACCCTAATTCTTTATTATCCTCTGAAAAGCTTCCAACTTAAAATGCTATTTGATTAGGTTCCTTTATTACAAATAGTTATAACAAGCATATCATTGGTTACATAGGTATTTTATCAT
Source organism: Lactobacillus sp. VURO6/B1 (VP7) (assembly GCF_058139575.1). NCBI lineage: Bacteria > Bacillati > Bacillota > Bacilli > Lactobacillales > Lactobacillaceae > Lactobacillus > Lactobacillus sp. VURO6/B1 (VP7). The sequence goes on from NZ_JBVOWJ010000005.1 coordinate 99,967, forward strand.
TTAATTAAAAACTCATTGTATATTTGTAAGCTATATGATAAGGCTATTAAATAATTATTACATTTATTGTTTTTTTAAATCTGCAAGTGCTGATTTTTCTGCCTAAATTGTTTGGGGGTTTCGCCAAATTTTTCATAAAACTTACTATAGAAAAAAGTTGTATTTTTAATACCTACGTTTAACATAATTTCAGTGATAGGCAATGACGTTTCAGATAGAAGAAATTTTGCTCTTTTTAACTGTGTTTCAATTTTAATCTGAGAAAAATTTTTACCAGTTACTTCTTTTAACAACTTATAAATTGTGCTAACAGAAAAATGAAGTTCTTTTGCTACTTCATTGAGTGAACAATTGCCATCTTTCTTCTCAATAGTTTGCAAAATCTGTAAAACATTCTTATCGGCCGTATTGACAATTAAATTTTGATTATCATCACCAATTATCCTGCTCAAATAAAAAAATAAAATCGAACAATAATTTTCAATTATGTTAATACTATTGGATTTAGGAAAATAATGCTCTTCTAAAAGCATATCAAAAATTTGCGCAAATTTTTTTGTGTTTTCTGTATGAAAGATTAAAAAGTTATCGGAGCTTTGTTTACCTATAATTGCATTCAACAAAAATCTGCTCAAAGTATCTGAACCGTTAAACTGTGATAAAAAGTTTGAAGAAAAATATTCTTTTTTAAATATTATATTAAAAACTATGTCCTTAGTCCCCTTATATGCGGCACTATTTATAACATCTGTATCTAAAATACATACATCACCTTTCCTCAAAGTAATTTTTCTACCATTAATAAAAAATGTACATTTCCCAGAATAAATATAATTCATTTCCATATCTTTATGTAAATGCGGTGGTATTGTTGTATATCGTGTTTCGCGAATCATACCTATTTTGTTTTCCTTTAACGTATTGACAAAATCAAAGAAGAATACTTGATGACCATGATAATTTTTAGTTTTTAATGTTTTGTAAAAAGGACTTAATTTGTTCTTATTTCGTAAATGCCATTCTTCGCTATCTGTAGTTTGAAAAATTTTTTGCTGTAATAATTTGCTCACAATGTTACCTTAATGAATATGATAAAAAATAAAACTGTTAATGATATTTAAATGATTTACAACTCCAATTATTATAGCATTGTAAGCGGTACAAAAACTTAGAAAGTGAGTTAAATAAATATGAAGAAAAAAGATTATGATAAAAATTACCTGCTTGGAGGAGCAATTGCGTGTTCTCAAGCAGATGGAGGCTTTCAAGAAGGAGGCAAAGGAATTTCTACACAAGATTTACGCTATCTAGATCCTAGCTGGACACCTGAGCAAATTGAAGATAAGCACCAAAATAATCCTTTTTCACAAGAGGAATTTGATCAAGCATTGAAAGATCAGGGAACAAAATATTATCCCCTCAGAAGAGGTATTGATTTCTATCATCATTATAAAGAAGATATAAAAATGCTGGCAGAACTGGGATTGCAAATTTTTCGTACTTCTATTAGTTGGTCAAGAATCTTCCCCAACGGTGACGATCAAGAACCTAATGAAGAAGGAATTAAATATTACCGTGACATGTTTACTGAGTGTAAAAAATACGGCATAAAAGTTTTCGCTACAATGATTCACTATGACATCCCCGTTAATTTGGTCATAAAATACGGTGGCTGGAAAAACAGAAAAATTATTTCATTTTTCGAAAAATATGTAACTGTTTTATATAAAAGATTAGGTGACTTGGTAGATTACTGGTTGCCATTCAATGAAATAAACGCTGCTAAGTTTTCCCCTTGGGATGGAGTTTGCTTAATACCTGGTACAGAAAAGAACATGGATCAGGAAATTTTTCAATGCTTACATCACCAATTTTTATGTAGTGCTAGAGCAGTACAACTAGGACGAGAGCTTGTGCCAGGAAAACTAGTTGGTGGCATGATTGCCCGTTTTACCACCTATCCGGCAACTTCAAAGCCGGAAGACAACTTGCAAGCCATCCAAGATGACCAGTATTCAAATTGGTTTTACTTAGATGTTTTAGCAAGGGGCTACTATCCAGAATACATGAAACGTTATTTTGATAAAATCAACGTTCACATTCATTTTGAACCCGGTGATAAAGAATTACTAAAAGACGGAACTGTTGGCTTTGTTTCCTTCTCATACTACTTTTCACAAGTGTCTACCAATGATGACAATTGGGAGCAAACTGCAGGCAATCTGATTATGACTAAGAAAAACCCCTATTTAAAGGAATCCGAGTGGGGCTGGCAAATCGATCCTATTGGCTTAAGGTTCACTCTTAACCAAATATATGATCGCTATCACCTACCAATTATTGTTGCAGAAAATGGTATTGGTGCCCATGACGAATTGACTTCAGATCACAAAATACACGACGATTACCGCATCGCATATCTTAGTGCCCATATAGATCAATTAGATAAAGCTGTAAAAGATGGCGTAAATTTAATTGCTTACACTATGTGGGGCATAATCGACATCGTTTCTTGCGGTCCGTTAACCATGGACAAAAGATATGGTGTAATCTATGTCGATTTAGATAATGGTGGCAAAGGCACAGGAAAAAGATACAAAAAGGATTCATTTTACTGGTACAAGAATCGAATCCAAGAACACATAGCTAAGTCGAAAAAGAAATAAATATACAGGAGGAGAAATTATGAAAAAGAAGGAGTTGGCTAACCAAATAATTAATTATCTTGGCGGAAAAAATAACATCAATAACTATTGGCACTGTGTTACCAGGCTTAGATTTACAATCAAAGATGCTAGTAAAGCAAAATTAGAAAAAATTGATGATTTACAAGGTGTTCTTGGAACTACTATCAAGAGCAATCAATATCAAATAGTAATTGGTCCAAACGTGGATTCAGTTTTTGCAGAAATTGAGAAAACTATGGGTTCCCAGCAAAATGATAATAGTCAAGATCAAGGTAAGCACAAGTTTAAAATCACTGGAAAAGTAATTCTAGATGTCATTTCAGGAGTTTTCCAACCAATTTTACCTGCATTAGTTGCAGGAGGGATGCTTAAAGGTATTTTGGCAATAGTTCTAGCAATTTCACCAGGACTCGAAAAAAACACCACGATGGCTCTATTTAATTTAATCGCTGATGTTCCTTTTTACTTTTTACCATTCTTACTGGCAATTTCATCAGCACGCAAATTTAAATTAAATGAATTTCTTGGCATCTGTATGGCCGGTGCATTGCTTTATCCTACATTTGTTGCCAAAATAGCAAGTGGTCATTCTGGGTTAACGCTATTTGGCTTAAATATTCCAGTCTTTAACTACGCCTCTTCTGTTTTTCCAGTTATTTTAGGCGTAGGACTAATGGCCATTATTTATCACTTTGTTGACCGCTTTATACCTGACGTATTAAAATTGGTAGTTGTTCCTGCCATAACTTTAATTACCGCCGTACCAATTGCAATGTGGATTTTGGCACCACTAGGAGCATACGGAGGTCAATATCTAGCTGACGGTATAGTATGGTTATTCCAAAAAGCTGGTTTGTTAGCAGGATTTTTATTAGGATTTTTCATGCCACTAATCGTTTTAACGGGTATGCATCAATCAACATCTCCTATTCAAATTCAGAATATCGCTACATTAGGTTATGATTACTTATTGCCCGTCTCTTTTGTACACAATATGGCCGAATCTGGAGCAGCTTTTGGCACTTCTTTAAGAATGAAAAATAAAGAATTGCGTGCCGCAGGATTATCTACCAGTTTCTCTGCTTTTATAGGCATTTCTGAGCCTGCTCTTTATACAGTTAATGTGGTTCATAAAAGTTCCATGCTAGCAGCAATGTGTGGTTCCGGAGTTGGTGGCCTGCTAACCGTTTTACTTGGTATTAAGTGCTATGCATTTGTAATGCCCGGCATCACTTCTCTGCCTGTTTATGTCAAGGCGGGTCAAGGTTTTACCAATGTTTTGTTAATGATTATATGCTTAATAGCAGCTTTCTTAACTAGTGCTCTAGTGGCAGTAATTTTGGGTGGAAAGGTTGCTAGGGAAAATGAAACAAAAACTACTTCTACACAAAGCATGACTTTTTCTACTCCTGCTGCCGGAGTTGTAATTCCATTGGAAGATGTAGCTGATTCAGTTTTTGCCAGCAAAAGTATGGGTGAAGGTTTTGCAATTAAGCCTTCTGAAGGCAGCATTTATGCTCCAGTTTCAGGTAAAGTCACTATGTTGGCAGAAACAAAGCATGGTATCGGTATCACCACAAATAATGGACTAGAAGTTTTAATACATTTAGGAATTGATACAGTTGAACTAAAAGGCAATCCTTTTAAGCTTTTTATTAAAAAGGACGATGAAGTTGTCACCGGTCAAAAAATTGCATTCATGGATATTAAGCAAGTTAAAGATAGTGGCAAAGATCCAACTGTCATCGTGGTAATCACAAATTCAAAAGACAAAGTTAAGAATGTTAAATACACACTGACAAATAAATCTGCTGCAGATTTCGACAAGATAATGTCTGTGCAATTATAGAATTAAGAATTTAATATACACCAAAAACGTGATTCTGTTTTTATAGCAGGATCACGTTTTTAATTCTAATAAACCGTATTTTTCAGGATTCAGAGCAACGACTTAACGCCTAATAATACCAGCAAGAAACCAATTGTGGGTTTCATGTAGCGTGTGATTTTAGTTTTAGCTAGAATTTGGGCAAGTCTAGGTGCAATAACAGCTCCAATGATAGCACCGATCATCAAGGGCAAGCCAGCAGTCCAATCAACTCGCCCATCAGCGATATGAAAGATAGCACCCGTGATAGTCATAAAAACCAGAACATAAGTTGAAGTTGCAGTAGCCTGAAAATCTTGTAATCCCAGTAAAAATAAGCCACCGATAATAACAGCGCCACCACTCATGCCAGCAACGCCAACCATTAAGCCCCCTAAAATACCATACATCCCTGCTTCTAGTCTGGCATATTGCGTTTTTTTAACAGTTGCGGCAGTTTGCGTTTTCTTCTTCATTAGCATATTAATGCCAAGAACTACCAAAACGATTCCTATCAGCCATTTATAAATTTGGGTAGGAATATATTTTGATAGTAATGCGCCTATTATCACAGCTGGAATTGCTGTCATTAATATTTGATTACCTATTTTGGTATTTATTTGTCTTTGATGATAATAGCTAATTGCACCAATAATTAATGAAGGCAAAGCTGTCACTAAGGAAGTTGAAGAAGCTGCTGCCGCATTGAGACCAAATAAACCCGTCAAAATTGCCAGGTAAATGGCTGCTCCACCACCGCCAAAAAGAATAACGAAGGTTCCTATTATCAACCCTATTAATCCCAACAAAAAAATTTTCATGATATTTGACCTTCTTAATTTTTTTAATATTATATGGTATAGTTACAATATGTAATTATAATTTACATATTGTAAAAGTCAAATTAAGTAAGGAGTTCAAAATGCCACGACAAATTTTGTCTAAAGAAATAATTATTAAAACAAGCATTGAGTTAATTGAAGACAACAAAGAAAATAATTTTGCGTCTATTGCCAAAAAACTTGGCACTCAATCGCAAGCTCTATATAATTATTTTCCTAATCAGTTAGCACTAAATTATGCCATAGTTGCGTGGACTGTTAGCCTGCTAACAGATCAATTACGCAAAGATTTGTTCGGTAAAGCTGGCCTGACAGCAATTATTGATTTTGCAATGACATTTCGCGAAACAGCACTGAATCATTTTCTCTTAACTCAATTTGTTTTAAAAATGCCACGCACTGATAACTATCCTGAAACTACCGCAGCTTTTAATGAACTAAAATCTATCTTTAATCAAATGATAGCAACTGAGTTCACTGACTCTAAAAAACAATTACTGGCAAGCAGATGCATTAGAGATTTAGCAATAGGAGATATTGTCAACGTTGGGACAGGTTGGTTTGCGGATAAATCGTTACCAGCTGATAAAAGTTTTCGTAGATTGCTGAAGCAAAGCCTACGCCAGATTGCAGAATAACATATCATAAAACCGCACTTTACTGATAAAGAGTAGTGGCAATTTATTTTGAGCAGAAAAAAAGCGAGTCCTAAGCCTCGCTTTTTTGTTCCCGATATTTAAACTTAATCCAATGTTTGAACCCAGCCTTCTGGACCTTTCTTGTTACCATACTGAATATCAACTAGTTCATTATAAAGTTTCTTAGTAACTGGACCAGTTTCTGTTTCACTATAGATGACATGCTTTTTACCCTCGTAGGTAATTGAACCTACAGGAGAAATTACAGCAGCTGTACCCATCGCACCAGCTTCTTTCATGTTGAACGCTTCTTCCAAAGTGATCTGACGTTCAACTGGGTTTAGACCTTGCCACTTAGCGACTTCCAAAAGTGAGCGCTTAGTAATAGAAACCAGAATCGATTGTGATTTTGGTGTGACAAACTGTCCTTCTTGGGTAATGCCGTAGAAGTTAGCACCACCAAATTCGTCAATATATTTATGTTCACGTGGATCTAGGTAAAGACTATCGGCAAAACCGTTTTTGTGTGCTTCAACTGTCGGAAGCAAACTGCTGGCATAGTTACCTGCTGTCTTTGCTTGACCGGTACCAGCATATGCGGCACGGTCGTATTCACTAACAACGTAATCTGCAGGGTTCAATCCTTTAATGTATGCGCCAACTGGAACCGCAAAAACGCGGAAGGTATATTCGCTGGCTGCTTCGACGCCTAAAACTTTAGTTGTTCCCACCATAAGTGGTCTTAAATAAAGAGTTGCGCCACTATCATATGGTGGTACAAATTCTTCGTTAGCCTTAACAACTTGTTTTACGGCATCAACAAATCTATCTTCAGGAAATGGTGGCATGGCTAGCCTCTTTGCTGAAAGAGTAAAGCGGTGTGCATTTTGATCAGGTCTAAAGAGATTGATCTTACCATCTTTTCTACGGTAAGCCTTCAGTCCTTCAAAAACTTCCTGACCATAATGCAGAACTTCTGCACCTTCAGAAAAGGTCATTGATGAATCTTCGGTCAGTTTTCCTTCCTGCCATTCACCATCTTTATATTTCGCCTCATATCGATAAGGCAGATCACGATACTTAAATCCCAGATTCTTCCAATCCAGGTCTTCTACTCGTTGTTTCATTTGATTGTCCCCTATAATAAAACTACAAAAGCTAAAAAACAATTTTTAGCTTTTTAATAATAATTTAATTGCTACCTAATTTAAACCATATTTTTGTTGATGTCAATAGTAAAATTGCATTAATCTTAATAAAATAATATGAATTTCCACTAATAAATAAAACAAAAATGCAAATTTGTTATCATATATAAGGTTTCACATGAAACAATTACAAACAAAAAAAGGAATCATCCTTTAATATGATATGACCCCTTTTTGAAATTAGTCTTGTTTGGTTTTATCGCTATTTTCAGTTTTTTCTTTTGGTTTAATGTCTAATACTGCAGCGTCATTTAAGTAAACATGCTTGTTATCAGTTGTAAACTTAACTTCTTTAGTATCGGGCCTTTTCATTAATAATTTAGCAATCGGTGTCTCCAAATCTTGCTCAACTACTCTGCGTAAAGGTCTTGCACCAAATTTCTTATCATAACCTTTTTCAGCTAAATAAGCTTTAGCTTCATCAGACACGTCAACCTTAACCTTCTTTTTGGCCAAAGCATGTGCCATTTTCTTTAAGTAAATATCAATGATCTTATTCATATCATCTTTAGTTAATGAATTAAATGGCACAATCGCATCAAGTCTATTCAAAAATTCTGGTCTGAAGTATGCTTCCAAAGCCTTGATTAATTTATCATGATCTACTTTACCGTCTTTTAGCAATTGGTCAGAATAACCCGCATTAGAAGTCATGATTAAAATTGTATCCTTGAAGGAGACTGTTCTGCCTTGTGCATCAGTTAAACGGCCATCATCCATGATTTGAAGTAAAGCATTAAATACTTGCGGATTAGCTTTTTCAATTTCATCGAACAAAATCAAGCTGTATGGCTGGTGACGAACTTTTTCAGTCAACTGACCGCCTTCACCGTAGCCAACATAACCTGGAGCAGAACCAATTAGTTTGTTAACTGCCATTTGATCTTGATATTCAGACATATCAAGTCTAATAAGATGATTTTCACCACCAAATAGTTGGATGGCCAGTTGTTTAGCTAATTCCGTTTTACCTACACCAGTAGGTCCGGTTAACAAGAATGTCCCAGTAGGACGATCATTGTCTTTGAAAACTTGTTTACGGGCAATTGCATCAGTAATGACATCAACCGCATTATCCTGATCAATAACCACTTTCTTTAATTTTTCAGCTAAATCAAGGTTCTTTTGTCCTGCACTTGCGTGCAATTCACTCATTGGAATCTTTGTCTTGGCTTCAATCAAAGCATAGATATCTTCATCAGTAACATGTGGAGTCGCTTCATCATCTACATGATCAGCTTTGTCGCGCAACTCTTCAATCTTCTTTTTCAGCTCACTTGCTTTACTGTAATCTTCCTTTTTGGCAGCAGTTTCTTTTTCACTTTCCAGCTTTTTAATCCGCTTCTTTAAAGTTGCTTCATCATCAGGAATAGTGTCGAGACCCTTTTTGGCACCTGCTTCATCCATTAAATCAATGGCTTTGTCAGGTAAATAGCGTCCTTGAATATAACGCTGTGACAACGTGACTGCAAGCTTTAAGGCACTATCATTATATTTCACATGATGGAAAGCTTCGTACTTATCTTTGAGACCCTCCAAAATTTCGACAGTCACTGCAGCAGATGGTTCTGGAACTTGTACAGGCTGGAACCTACGTGCTAATGCCGCATCATTTTCAATCCTGCGGTACTCACTCGTAGTCGTTGCACCAATCAGATTCAAGTCGCCACTAGCCAAAGCCGGTTTCAAAATATTAGCAGCGTCACCATTGTTATTTTCAGAGTCAGTTGACCCTGCTCCGACAATATTATGTAATTCATCAATAAATAAGATAATATTAGGATTTTTCTTAGCTTCGTCGATCACTTTTTTCAGGCGCTCTTCAAAGCTACCACGCAAACTTGATCCAGCAACCATATCATTAATGTTGATTGCAATAATATGCTTGTCTTTCATCTTGTCCGGAACATCGCCTGCAGCAATCTTTTGTGCCAATCCTTCTACAATGGCAGTTTTACCTACACCTGCTGGTCCAACTAAAACTGGATTGTTCTTTTTGCGCCGACTTAGAATCTCTATAACTTCCTGAATTTGTTCGTCACGCCCAATAACAGGATCGTATTTATTCTTCTTAGCCTGTTCAACCAGATCAACCCCAATTGGTTTTTGACCTTGCTTTTGCCCCATTTGTCCATTTTGAGTTATATCTTGCGGTGAAATATTCATACTGCTTGAATAGTGAATAGGAATAGCTCCACCATTATCATTAGTATTGTTAAAGAAAGAATTGTTTAATTCGTTAAATAAATCGTCAAAATCATTATCAAAATATGCCATATGTAAACACCCCTTTGATAGGTTATAAATTTGTAATTAGCACTCGTAGCGTTCGACTGCTAATTGCTTACATATAATATTATAGCAGGTTATCCACAGAAAGCAATAGTTTTGATTAATTTTTTCCACAGGATTGGAATTTTTTCCACAAGAAGCAAAAAAGCCCTAAAAGTTACATTAATCGCTACTTTTAGGACTTTTGCTTTCTATTTTTGATATAAATTAAACTGCTTTGCTAAATATTTACCAGTCAAACTATTAGATTTTCGAGAAATATCCACAGGTACACCACTTGCAATAATTTTTCCTCCTTGTTGTCCTCCTCTAGGTCCCATATCAATCATATAGTCACTGTTAGCCATAATATCCAGGTCATGCGTAATAGTAATAATAGTGCCTTCTTGTTCAAGCAGTCTTTGAAACACTTGTAAGAGGGTTCTAACATCTTGTGGATGCAAACCTACTGTTGGCTCATCAAAAACAAATAAAGTACCTTTTTGTCTTTGATGAATATGGCTAGTTAACTTTAAGCGCTGTGCTTCTCCTCCTGACAAAGCCGGAGTAGATTCTCCTAAATGAAGATAACCTAATCCCATGTCACGCAATGTTGTAATTGTTTTATTAATTTTTGGCACTTCTTGAAAAATTTCTTCTTTTAAGGCATCATCTACTGAGTAATCTAAAACATCAGCAATACTCAAGTTGTGCCATTTTACCTGCAAAACTTTTTGATTGAAACGATGGCCTCCACAGACAGAGCATGTTTCAACCATGTCAGGTAAATATTGAATATCAAGTGCAATCACACCTGTACCACCACATGCAGGGCATGCACCTTCTTTATTATTATATGAAAAATGAGACGCGCGATATTTTAACTTTTTAGCCAATGGTTGTTTGGCGAAAAGCTTACGCAAGTTGTCCATAACATCTGTATATGTTGCAACAGTTGAGCGCTGATTTTTACCAACTGGCGTAGAATCAACACTAACTATATTTTTAATGTCACCATTCTTTAAGTTCTTAACCCAACTAGGCCCATCATTTTGATTTTTCTGTGCTTTAAGCGCTGGAATTAAGGAATCAAGAATTAAAGTAGTTTTACCAGCACCCGAAAATCCAGTAACAGAAGTTAAACGATTGACAGGTATTTGCACATGCAAGTTTCTTAAGTTAAAACGTTCAGTAACATCAAGTTCTACTTTGCCGCGTTTAAAAATTTGGTTTTTATCAGCCCTGGGGCGAACAAATAGTGGTGCCTTACCTGTTAAATAAGGCCCAATCAAAGATCTTTTGTCATGTTCTATCTCTTTAGGTATTCCCTGGGAAATAATTCTTCCACCCTGACTACCTGAACCTGGACCAATTTCAATCACCCAATCAGCCGCATTAATAATGGCAGTTTCATGGTCAACAACAACTAAAGAATTGCCTTGATTAACCAATTCATGAAATACATCAATTAGCCCAGCTACATTGTCAGGGTGTAAGCCAACCGATGGTTCATCTAAAACATAGAGCACTCCTGTAGTTTCGGTACGTAGCGTTCTGCCAAGCTGGATACGTTGAAGTTCCCCAGTGGAAAGACTGCTTGCTTGTCTATCTATGCTCAAATAATCTAGTCCTAATTTTAATAAAGGTTTTACTTGGTGCAGCAATTCACCCGTTAAATTTGCTGCTAAGTCCTGCATGTCTTGTGGCAAACTAGCTAAAATCTTATCCATATAGTGCTCTAATTCACCTAAAGTCAGTTTCTCAGCTTCAACAATATTTTTACCGGCAACTAGCTGCTGCCAACGACTAGGATCAATCCGATAGCCATGACAGCGTGGGCAAGTGCTAAATTTATAAAAAGAGTTAATTCTTTGCAATCCTCGCTCTGACTTAGTAGTTTTACGGGAGTTAGCTACCGCATTATAGGCATTCTCATATAACGCATCAAGGTGATAAACCCGACCAGTTGAAGTTGGCAAGTCAATGGGAACTTTTCGCTCTTTACCATGAAGGACAATGTCTTTTTCTTTAGCATTCAACTCTTTATATGGGATATCAGTACGTACACCTAATTCACGGGCAATGCGCCACATCCAATTTCGACCAGGAATTTGCCAAGTAGCTACTGCACCTTTTTCAAGCGTTAAATTTTCATCAGCAATAATCTTACTATCATCAATCTGCTCAACCGTTCCTAGACCCTGGCATTTTTAACACGCACCATCTGAATTAAACGCAAAGTCTTCAGCACTAAAAGCATAAAATTGTATGCCACATGTAGGGCACGTCAAGCGACCCATTGCTTCCCCAGTTAAATCCATTGCTTCCGCAATTTTTATGGTTGGTGGAACTCTGTGACCATTAGGACATACGGGTGAACCTAATCGGGAAAAAATTAATCGCAAGATATTAAAAACTTCCGTCACTGTGCCAACAGTAGAGCGCACTCCCGGAACGGCCGGTCGCTGTCGTAAAGCCAGAGCTGAAGGGATGTGCTTGACTTCATCTACTTGTGCACGACCAACTTGGCTAATTCGTCTCCTAGTATAGGCTGCTAAGGAATCAAGATAACGTCTTGCACCTTCTGAGTATAAAATGCCCATTGCCAAGCTGGATTTTCCAGAACCGCTTAAGCCAGAGATGGCTACAAATTTATGTAAGGGAATATTAACGTTAATATTTTTGAGATTATTAACTCTACCACCGATAACTTCAATTTTTGACGGTTGTTCTTGGTACTTCATTAATGATTATCCTTTCTTTTAATTGGCTTTAATGGCTTATTGGGTTTCTTCAACAAGTATTGCCTGATTGCTTGAATTACCTGCTTATTTTGCGGCAAGTCTGAGTGATCTGCCTTTTCGCCCGTAACTGTTATTGCAGTATAGTTCTTGACCTGATTTTGAAAAATAAATTTTCCGGCCGCGACACTTGTTTCGGGTACGATCCCATCTGATTCATAATTTTTGCCCCCAGAAAGAGAATAAACTTTTAAAAATGGTGGTAGTTTTTCGCGATTTTTAATAAAATCTGCTAGCATTTGCGTCCGGTTATTAATATTACTTTCCGTAAAATTATAAGGAGTTCCTAAAGTCATTAACTTCTTTATCTTAATGTTATCAGAATATTCAGAATAATAATGTTCCAGCCAGTAAGTCCAAATCAAACCACCATTAGAATGACCAAACGCTTTAAAATTATTAAACTTATAGTTTTGAATTAGTGATTCAAATGCCACATCCAACCACTTTGCCTGTTTTTTAATATTTGTATAACCGTCTTTATTGTTATCAAAGCCAATAATAATAAAGGGCTCCAAATCGTTTTTACCAATAGAGCCACTGTAAGTTAGTTTTGCTTCACGTGAAACTTTAATTTTTATTACACTGTGTCTATTGAGAGTAGTTTTATTCAACTCATCAATTAAATCATTGAAACGTTCAGTTGTAGCACTGGAACCAGGTACCATTATTACAGGCGAAAGCAGCGACTTGCTAAGTTCTGCTCTTGATTTATTATCCTTTTTCATCCAAAAGAAACTGGGGACAGCCAGCATAATTAAAACAATTATGACCAAGACTAACCATTTATAATTAGGATTTTTACGCATCTGATCGTTCCTTCTTCTGATAAGCAATTCTTATTCCGATTTTTTCATTAATTCTAATTACTGGCAAAAGCAAAATTATATCTAACAGAAACAGCAGTAATGTAAAAATCAGCGTTGGCCAATTACCATTAGTACCGAAAAATGAAACTAAAATTCCCGGGGTTCCTTTTAATATTTGATAAACACTAACAGGAATAATATGTACGCTAATAGCAAAAGCAGCCAAGGTCATATTAATAATCGGAATTAAAACACTAGGCAATATGAATACAGGATTTAAGATTAAAGGCAAACCAATTGTAAACCCTAAGGTAGAACCAAAAGCAGCTGGCAATAAATTAATTTTAGCATTTATTTCATTTTCTCTATTACCTCGCCTTATCAAAAGCAACACAATCACAGCTAAAGCAACACTAGCACCACCCATTATGCCATAGCTGTTAATGAGTGAACTGCCCAAATATTTATACGGCACATTCCAAGAATTACCGTGTTTTAATGTATAAGTTAAGTTTTCAGCGGTGAAAGCATTGTTAACCGTTCCCGATAAAGACCGCAACGGATAACCAATCCCAAGCCAGTCTAAAAAGGTAATTACGGCGGAGAGTATTAATACTTCGCCAAAATTATTAGTTGTCTGAACTCGACTGACAATTTCATTAAAACTGGCAGAGTTAAGCAACTTAAGTTGTAGTTCATATATCAAAATACCCAAAAGAATGCCCAGCATTAATGAAATACCACTAGGTAAAACAGCATCCCCTGCCCTTTTTTGAATTACTTTTGTGCCTTCATCTTTTACGTAAGAAAAATCTTTCCCTAATAAATGAAATATTTGTCCCACACAATATCCTATAATTAAGGCTATAAAAACCGCATTAATTTGTAACAAACTGGCAGTAAACGGCATGCGGGCATTACGACCACTACTAGATGCATATGAACAAAAAAGCATAATTAAAACCGCTGTTAAGCCGGCCATGGTTGAATCTTTATGGTAAAGCCGTGCAGTATAACGGGCCATAAAATAACTGGCATAGACGCCAAAAACACCAAAAGTAATTTCTACCATTCCGCGACATACAAAAGAACCACCATACCAAATGTGATCTAATAAAACTGTATCTAAATTAAAAATATTATAAATCAGTCCATTGGGTGTAAAAATCAGATCATTAAACAGCTTAAAATATGAGCCAACCACTGCAATCGGCATCAGTATTGCCATGGTATGCCTTGTCGCACGAAAAAAAGAAAATTCCTGCATACGTGCTACGATATCGATAGTAAATTCTTTCATTAATTCTGATCCTAACATTGAATATTGTATTTAAAATAAAATAATACTCTATTTTTTTATTGCTAGCTATTTTTTATGCCGTTAATTATTTTTTCTTATTAGTTATGAATAAAATGGTATAATGAATGTATATTTTAAGGGGTTTAAAAATGAGCAGAAAGAAAATCGAATTAACTGAAAAAGTAGCAAAGTTAACAGAAAAATATTTAGAAGTTAATGATACCGATTTTAATGACTTAATTAACAAGGCATTAAAGCTATACCTGATGGATCACTTGAATTCCAGTCAAATCAAAGAAGCCCTTAAAAAGACCGATGATTTCAACTCTACATATGCTGGCAAATGGTTTCAGGAGAGTATTGAAGACCTGAACAAATACTAATTTTTTAAATGGACACTTAAAAAGAGCAAGATAATGAACATCTTGCTCTTTTAATTTGTTTTGTTATCAATTTATTTTTTTAAATAACGATCGCCGGCTAGCCTGCGGTAAAAATTAGCTTTAGTTGTCTGCTCGTAAGGAACTAACCAAATATAACCAATGCCTAAAGTTAGTACACTCAAAAGATACCAGCCAATAAAACTTAAATTTAATACAAATAATTCCCATTTATGCCCGTTCATTAACTGGCGACTTGCAGTAATCGCTGTTGTTGCGTGAACTTCTTGTCCACTTTCTACTAAGTCATTAACAATATATGGCGTCATGGCATAAGAATAAGACTTAATTAAGCCTGGGATAACTAATAATAGAGACCACAGAAATTGAAAAATATACCCACAAAGATAATTCAAAAATTCCGGTACAAACCGGCCATCAGTAAAAGCAGAAAAAATACCTTTAAAAAAGCCTAGTCTTTCTCCACGAGCAAAGTGTAAGAAAGTGACCACCATACTCAACATGAAAAAGTTGCCAATAATGGTTAATCCCGTATCAGGACCAAATTGTCCTGCCCAAAATGCTGGCTTAAACAGCGAATCAATTGAGCCAGTTCCCATGACATCATTCACACTATTCACAGTCTTAAGCGAACCATTTACTACTGGTCTGGCAAAAAAGAAACCAACAAATAGCGTCATTACGAAACCAATACTAATAGCCCAGCCCCAGTTATGACGCAGTTGATTCTTAGCTTCTAATTTTAGTTCTGCTCTGTTCATAACTTATCTCCTTATCTAGTATATATTAAATATATTCTACCCCCTAGCAATCACAGATAGCAAAGAAAACACTAAAAAAGCCTAGTTCCACCAACATCGGAACTAAGCTCACACAGTGTTTGTGCCACCATTACTGACCACATTATAGAAACTTACATTTTCGCTACCGGAGAAAATGACTACTTCCCTATGGTGACACAACAGAATTTTAGCATGCAATTAACCAAAAAACAAGTTTCAACCAACTATATTTGCACTGTCAGCCTTACGGCCAAGCAGTTCGAGCATGATTTGATTAATTTGACTTTTCAACTGGTTAAATTCACCTTCACGTGTTTTATTAGACTGTATAATCACTATCGTTTTGGCATTATTAGTACTGCGCATGAAAGTATAATAGCCTTCTCCTGCACCATTAGCCGTTTTAGTTTTTAATTTTATATTATTATAAAAACCGCCATTATAATAAGCCGGTGGCCCAGACTGGTAAAGCAATTTACGACTCTTTTGGGTTAACAAACTGCCAGAAAGCAGGTATCGTATTACTTTTGCTAGGTCATGATTGGACATCACTACTGAACCAGCTCCTAATTCATTACGAGCTCCTCTTAATGCAACCTTATGCTTAACCACGTCATAGCGGCCTTTACGGTAAATCATTCCAGGTACTAAATGACTGGAAATAATTTTGCCTGGCTTTGACCACAAGAATTCTGTTTGTTTCAGCTTTAAGGGCTTGATGTATGTATTGCGAAATAACTGTTCATAACTATGACCAGTTATTTTACTCATAATGCCACACAGGTAAACATAATTCAATGAACTATAATGCCACTTATTTAATAAATTAGGTTCAAAAATGGTTTTAGCAGCGTCATGTTGAATATTATCAGAGTCAGAAACAAAATGCTTGCGCCCTAACTTTGTTCCCGGTTTGAGGTCCAGTCCTGCCGTCATGGCTAAGAGATTTTTAATTTTGACTTTTTGTGCTCCAGAAATTTGCGGATAAAATTCACTTAATTTATCCTGCAGGCTTAACTTGCCTTCCTGCACGAGCCGCATAATGATTGCGGCCGTCATAGATTTCTGCACAGAATTGATTAAATAACTAGTGTCAGTATTATTGCCTAAAGCATAGTTAAGCAATATTTTGCCATTTTTAATGACTAGGATTGAGCCCTTAATTCCTAGGGCATCAACTTGCTGGCGCACTATTTTCCTTTTAAAGATTCTTTTGAATTGTCATTTATCGGATTTTCATCTGTTAAACTAATCTGGTATGGCTTTTTTTGCCATTTTTTACTGTAAAAATAGTTATGAATATTATAATTACGTGGCAGATCACCTTGGGCCAAAAATGGCTTGACTACCTGGTCAACGGCTACCCAACCGCGCCAGCCCAGGTGAATAGTATCTTCCATGAAATACTTTTCACCACCGCGTTTGGATAAATCGGTAACGTTATCAAAACCTTGACTAGCCAGTTGGTACTTAATCTTAGAAACAGCCTTCTGGTACATGGTTTGTGATAAGCCCGTGTAATTAGACCATTTTTCATTAATCGGCGGGATAATGAACAGCACATTGGTATGCTGCTTGGCAAACTGGTGCAACATCAATTCAAAATCACTATATTCTACCGATTTGGTGTAATTAAAATGGCGCTGACTATCTTTTAATTTGGCTAATAAACGTTTATTCAAACGCCTTTTGTAAAAGCGATTGTTAATACCAAAATTATTAGAATTGGTGTTAAGTGCAGCCTGCTGACTTGCTACTTCGTCTAAAGCCTTGACTGAATACGTATTCGGCAATAACTTGGCCTGTTTGTTAATCTTTTTAATGCGATCGCGCAATTGGAAAGTGCTGAAGAATTTATCTTCATTGTTAAGCATGCGCCGCTGATTTTCTAAGTAAAAACGCTGAAACCCAGTTAATTTTTGCCCTCGGGCAATTCTTTTCATACCCAGTTTGATAACGCCCTTCACTTCGGGCATCTGCAAAAAGCGCTTGGCTGCATAGCGGTTAGTTACCGTATCTTTTCTAATTCCTAAGAGAAAATTGCAGGCTTGCAGCGGTGAATAATATAGTGCGAAGGCATCAGGATTTTGCCCCTTCTTGGTAAACCACTGCGGTGAAACGATCACCACGGCCTTTTTGCCTTTGAGCTGCTTAGCAGTCCCCTGCATTTCCAAAAAATGCGCTAAGGACTGACTGCCTGGCCCACCTAACAAAAATGGCCGGTAATTGCGGTGATACTTTTGCGCAATTACACTGGGATGCAGCGGGTCAAGCCGTGACAATTCACTTGAACCATAAAAAGGCACATAACCATCTTTAAACGCATCCTGTTTCATTAAAGAGCCCTTAAAAATAGTATTAGTTTGCGAATTAGCCGCCTGATAGATGGCATCCTTAGAAAAAGTTCGCTCCCACGGCATCAGAAAGATGACCAGCAGCAAGACAAATGCGCAAAGAACCGGGCCAAAAATATGCCACAGCCGGCGTTTGTTATTCATTTTCTAAATTTTCCACCTTTGCCACAATTTTATTGGGCGTATCCCATTCATTTCTGTCAAATTCAGAAACGGGTACATCTATCTGGAACTTTTCCTGTAAATTTAACAACATTTGGACACTGGCCATTGAATCCATTAGACCGTTGGCAAAAATATTTTCATCCATTCTCTCTGTTAAATCTTCACCGGTTAAATCTTGTAAAATTGCTAAAACTTCTTTTTTGGTATCCATGTTAAAACTCCTTAAATAAAATTATTGCCTATTGCCAGCCAAACCAAAGCTGGCTGAGAAAACCTGAAAAAATCAGGAAACTAAAACACACTACATTAAAAGTTACAAAAATTGCCAGCCATTTTGTGTATTTATTCGATGGCAGCTTATCTTTGTGCTTCTTTTTGAACCGCAACCAACAATCATTGATGATGATGGCAAAAGCATGGAACAAGCCATAAACAATATAATACCAGGTTAGTCCATGCCAGAAGCCCATCACTAGGAATAAGAGCAGGTAAGCTGCCTGCGACAGCCTGACCGGGTTTTTGAACAGCTTTTTCTTCATTGCAAAGAAGGTAAAACGCATATATATGTAGTCCCGAAACCAGAAAGACAAAGTCATATGCCAACGGTTCCAGAATTCTTTGATGTTTTGCGAAATAAACGGCTTGTTAAAGTTCATTGGAGTGTGAATGCCCATAAAGTAGGAAATCGACACGGCAAATAAAGAATAGCCGGCAAAGTCAAAGAACAAATACATACTGTAGCAGTACATATAAGCTACTACCCACCAGGATAGTTTTAAACCACCCACAGCTGTGCCTGTTATCATTGCTGCTCGGGTAATTCGTGGCAGCCAATAGGTACCAAAGAACCAGCCAAGAACAAATTTATAGAGGAAGCCTTGAAACAAATAACGTGTTGCCAGCTCTAAATCGTTTAGATATTGATCACGCTTTGGCACCGTGTCGCATTCTTTGGCAAATCTGCGGTAACGATCGATCGGTCCCGAAGAAATGGTCGGAAAGAACAGGAGAAAACGAAGATAGGTTCCCAAGTTAAGTTCTTTAATGGCACCATCGCGGACCTCCATCACAACTTGAACTGTCTTAAAGGTCAGATAAGAAATCCCCAGAAAAGCCAAAACTCCAGGAATTTTAGCTTGTGGAAAAGCAGTCTGTACTTTAACCAAAACCAGGGGCACAATTGCCAAAATTACAGCTAAGTAGAAAACCCAGGTTCTATTTGGACTGTTCTTACGACGGCGATAATAAAGATAGCCATAAGTGACCAGCAACTGAAACAATATATAGATGATTAAACTAACGCCCTGTTGCCATTTTTCACCATCAAAAATGAGGAATAAGAAAACTAGTGAGAATACAAGCTCATATATTTTTAAACGGTGACCCCAATACAGCCCGATGATAATAGGTATTAAGCCAATCATTAAATACACGAAATAATGCGGATTGGAATAAGGCTGCAAGTTAATGAAATTAGCGTTCACTACTCGTTGACCTCCTTAATGACAGCCTTAATATCAACCTTACCATTTTGCGATACCGGCAATGTTTCACGGTAAACATAACGCTGTGGAATCATATATGGCATCAGTTCTTTAGCTAAATCTGCTCTGATCATCTTAGTAATCTCTGCTTCAGAATATTGCTCTTTTACCCCATCTTTGAGTTTAATTTCGGCAACAATTTGCTTAACTGTATGATCCTGATTATATTTTGGTGCAGCTACGCCGTGATCAACCAACTTATTCATACCAATATAGTGGTTAATTTCTTCCAGTTCAATACGATAGCCATTAAACTTGATCTGAAAATCAATTCTGCCGCGGTAAAAGAGCATATCTTGGTCAAAGAATCCTTCATCACCTGAACGGTGACTCATATATTGGTCACCCGGATTTTTAAAGAATGCTTTAGCTGTTTTTTCAGGGTTATTCATATAGCCCTTAGAAGTAGTTGGTCCAGAAATAATAATTTCGCCTTCATCAGGCTGGTCACCTTTGGATTTATCAATAATAATTTTGGTATCTGCCTTAACCTTGCCAATTGGGAGACGATCATATTTCTTTAAAACAGCATCAGTAATTTCTACCTGAGTGACTGCGACTGTAGTTTCAGTCGGACCATAGGTGTTAAAAATACGCGCCTGAGGGAATTTCTTTTTTAACGTTACCACTTCGCTATGTGGCAATTCTTCACCGCAAAACATAAAGTGAGTTAAATCTGGATGATTCGCAGCAGTAAAAGTTTTATCTAAAAAACACATCTGCGCAAATGACGGCGTTGAGACCCAGACATTAAATTGTAGTTTAGGCAAAGTCTGAAATAGTTGGGCAAAATTTTGCGTCACTTCATGTGGCAAAGCCACTAACTTTCCTGCCCCAACTAAAGCGGGATAAAGACTCATAACTGAAAGATCAAATGAATATGGCGCTTGGGACAAAAATGAAGGATGTTCTGGCAGATCAAAGTCTGTCATTTCCCAGTTGACGAAACTGAGCAGGTTATTATGACTAATTTGCACGCCTTTAGGTTTGCCACTTGTGCCTGAAGTAAAAATGACATAAAAATTGTCATCACCTTGAACAAAGTTGGCAGGATCAGGTTCGAAATCTCCTCTTTCTACATCGCCAGGATGCACTACTTTAATAGGTGGTAAATCAATTTCAGGCAATTCACCAATTGCTAAAATTGCTTCAGCATGAGAAACTTCCTGAATCATAACTATTCTTTCAGCATTTGAATAGCTGGCAATAGGAATATATGCATGTCCAGATTTTACACAGCCAAGAAAACTAGCGATCATTTCAAAATCCTGCCCGCCCCAAATCATCACTGGACTCTGAGGAGAAAGATTTAAACTTACAATCTTATGAGCCCATTCATCTGAGCGCTTTTTTAAATCACCATATGTATTAGTTTTGCCCAAATAATCATATGCAACGCGTTCTGGCTCTGCTTGAGCAACTTCATCAATTTTTTTAATTATATTTTCAACCATATTATTGTACCAGCTTTAAAATTCATTGTAGATAAAGTGAACAGATGTTAACCCACTATATTGATACAAATAAATCAGTACCATTAAAATGACGCAATAGATAATTGTCGTCAAAACAAACTTACCAACACGTTTAGCACGTGAATCGGTTTTTCCTTTTTTAGCCATAATTTCATATCTTTCTCAATATTAATAAAATGTACTATCGAATATAGTACTACTAAAGATTTGCAACTAAAAAAATCCTCTTAAACTTTTACCAAATTTAAATATTTTTCCTTATTATCCGTTATTCAGCTTACGACAATCGTTATAAGCAAAACAAAGCGGAATTAGAATTATAAATGAGCCAAAAAGCACAGTGATTATTAATAAGATAAAAATGTTTGTCGGTTTTAGCCAGCGTTCACTTTGGGCGGTTGACAAGATATAAACAGCAAATAAGACTGTAAAAACGAGTTCCCCTAAAAGCATGTATCCTAAAGCACTTTGACTATAGGACTGGTATAGCCAAAGCCAAGCAGATGCCGGCAGCAGGCAAAGCCACCCTGAAAAACGCAGCCAAAAAACGATCTTTTTACGATAATCTTGTTTTCCCATTTTTCTCCTTAAAATTTCAATTTTTTCAAATAAAGTAAAACTAATTATAACAAGGAGTTTTGCAACAAACAATTTTGTAGTCACTCAAAATTTGCATTTTGAGATTTTCGTCATACTTTTTTCACATTTTTTATTTATACTATAATTGTGATATAGGAAAGATATACATTTTTCTTATATCACACTCAACTTTTTGTTTTTCATTCATACTCCTCCAAGTATAATAATGAAAAAACCGAAATGACTTTACAGGTCATTTTCATATCTATCCCTTTCGACTCACGTGCGTTACGTGAGTTTTTCTATGCTCTTAAACAGTTCTAAAGGAATTCTTTACTCTTTTATAAGAGTTTTTCTACTTTAACTTCATATTTTAGAGATATCATTTTAAATGTAGTAAGCAAATAGCAAGCTTACTACATACTCCCACTTTTTTATTTCATTCATTCTTACTCCTTCAAAGTAGATGAAAACTAACAGGCTCGCACAACTTGCGGGCCTTTTTTCTTTGTTATAGTATAAATTTAGCTACTTATTACTCTATGAAAGGTTTATATCTAATGTTCTCACCCACAATTAAACACTTACTGGAAGAAAAATCAGGTTCATTCATTATTCCTGCTTCTCGGATCGCCTTTGTTGAAGACGACAATCCTTTATACCATGCTTTTATGATTTTAACTCGGGTTAAATATTCAAAAATTCCAGTCCTTGACCGGCAAAATCGCGTTGTTGGTCTATTAAGTTTAGCAATGATTACAGATAAAATGATGGAAACAGATAACATTTCACTCGAACCCTTAAACAAATTGTTAGTGCGAGATGTGATGCAAACCAAATTCGACAAAATCAACTTTGTTCAGACCACCTTGGAAACCCAACTTCATTTGTTAGTTGACAATGCTTTTTTGCCCGTAGTTGATGACTATGGTGTTTTTCAAGGACTTTTAACCAGACGTGAATGGATTAAAGCTTTTAATTACATTTCTCATAATTTTGAAAAAGAATATAAAGTGATTCCAATTACTAAAGATAAGCTATTATAAAATATACTGAAAATTTATTTTTGTTTATTCCTTTTTAGTGTACTTTATTACAAATTAAGCTATAATAATCATTGATAGGGAAACACCAGTACTTTTATTTGGTAATCCAGCTATTTGGTTAATACAATGTTAAAATTCGATTTCAATTTAATATTTATTTTTTGATATATACATATTTATTAATTTTAATCATTTTACTTTTAAAATTAAATAACGCTTTGCTGAATTAGTTAACGAAAATCAATGGATATTCCTTAAATAATCAGAAAAGAAGAGCACTATTATGGCAAGTAAAACAATTTCTGCGCAATTGACATTTTTGATAAGCGCAATTATAAAAAATTGGACTTACCCAAATGATCAAGAGCTTTCACTTGAAGAGAAATCTGAATTAGTGTCCCAATTAAAGAAACTGGCACAAAACTCAGATAATATGGAAGAAGCCACTAAAATCATTGATGCGTTTTATAAAGACAAAGTTACTAAGCGTTTTAAATCTATGGATTCTAATTTCTCCTGGATCTTTATCATATTGCAACATGAATTAGTATCTGCTACTCGTTTGCATGCCCTGCTTCTTGACCTGGCTCATGAAGAACATTTTTCGGAAAAAGGAATTGCAAAAATTAACCATTATTTTGTTGAAACCGATGATCATGGTGACAATGACAACTTTATTACAATGTCTTCTACGGACATAATAGATTCTTTAGGACGGACTAAAATTTTTCACGTTCTACCCTCCAAGGATGAAAATGAGACTCCCAATTTCAAAAAATCTAAATTCATGCCTAAACCTAAGCCGGTAAAAACTGAACCTCAGTTCAACAAGATTATTAAACTAAAAGATCACTAAGTAAAAGAAGGTAAAAAATGATCTGATCCCCAAAGTTGTTCTAATTTTAGGGTTCACATCAAAATTGCCTTCTTTTTTTATATTATTTTACATCTAATTTAGACCTATTCTAAATAAAATTAAGTATTTAGTGTTAAAATAGAAAACATAATAATTAGTTTAATTTACGGGAGGCAGCTATTAATGAGTTTTAAACGCCAATGGAAATTTATTCTTGTATTAGCAATTGGGATAGTAGGGCTTTTTTGCCAATTCGGCTTAAAGACCAAAAGTCTTTTTCAAATAGGAAACTTACAATTTCCTATTCAAGCAGTGTTAATCGACATTGTGGGCATCATGATGGCCATTTCCTTACTTGCCGAAATTGCCAGTGATTTTAAATCCGGACGCTATGGTGTTGATATTTTAGCTGTTATTGCAGTCGTTTCTACTATACTGATTGGTGATATTTGGGCTGAATGGATGATCTTGGTTATGATGACTGGCGGTCAAACATTAGAGGACTATGCCACTGGACAAGCAGATAAAGAGTTACGCTCTCTTTTAAGCAATTCCCCAACTATCGCCAACAAAATTGTGAACAATGAGCTCGTTTCTGTTGACGTTGAACAACTAAAAATTGGTGATCACGTGTTAATTAAACCTGGAGAACAAGTTCCAGTTGATGGCAAAGTAGTTAGTGGTGAATCAAGTTTTGACCAGTCATCATTAACTGGAGAATCTGTTCCAGTTACCAAAAAAGCAGGAGATGAATTAATGTCCGGCTCAATTAATGGCAGCGTAGCAGTAGAAATGGCTGTCACTAAAAAAGCGAGTGACTCTGAATACCAGACAATCGTTTCACTAGTTGAATCATCGCAGGCAAAACCGGCTAAGTTTGTCAAAATGGCTGACCGTTACGCTGTACCTTTTACCATTATTTCCTTGGTGATAGGTATTGCTGCCTGGATTCACTCCGGTAACCCAGTCAACTTTGCAGAAGTTATGGTTGTGGCTTCACCTTGTCCATTGTTAATTGCAGCGCCTGTTGCACTGGTATCCGGCATGAGTTCCATGTCTAAACATCATATTATAGTTAAGTCCGGGCCTACTTTAGAAAAACTGGCTACAGCAAAAACTTTTGCTTTTGATAAAACTGGTACTCTAACAGAAAATCAGCTGGTAATTGATGAAATTGTACCTGCCAGAGACAGCAGTTATAGTCAAGCAACCATGCAAAGTTATGCTACCAGCGTTGAGCAACAGTCAAGCCATATTATTGCCAATTCACTAGTCAATGTAGCTGATAAAAATCTTTTAAAACCGGCAACAAATATCAAAGAATCAACTGGCCAAGGAATTAGCGGTACAGTCGAAGGACACCTAGTCAAAGTAGGTAAGTTAGACTATGTTAAACCGCAAGAAAAAGCTGCAACAGTTAATGCTACAGCAGTTTATATTTCAATTGACGATAAGTATGCCGGTTATATTACATTTAAAGATCAAGTTCGTCCTGAAAGTGCTGAGACAATTGCACGCTTGAAACGTCAAAGTGGCGCACACATTATGATGTTGACTGGTGACCACAAAGATGTAGCTGACAAAATTGGACAATCTGTCGGTGTCAACGATATTCGTTACGGTTTATTACCGGCTGAGAAGATAGCCGCTATTAAAAATGTACCTCAAGAAAAGCGACCCGTAGTCATGACTGGTGACGGCATTAATGACGCTCCTAGTTTATCAGCTGCTGATGTTGGTATTGCTATGGGAGCCAAAGGTGCCTCTGCTGCCAGTGAAAGTGCAGATGCGATTATCATGGTTAATGATTTATCTAAAATTAACGATGCTGTGGCAATTTCTAAACATACCATGAAAGTTGCTAATATTGATGTGCTAACCGCTATTACAATTGTAGTTATTATTGAACTGATTGCATTTACTGGTATTATCCCTGCTTTTTGGGGTGCCATTTTGCAAGAAGTTGTTGATATGATTTCGATTAGCCTAGCCCTTTTAGCAAAAACTACTCCTAAAAATCCGCAGCAAACAGGAATTAGTCCTGCAAAATAAGCCAAATTGTTAAAATCTAAAAAGGCCTGATAAATTGACGTTTGATTAGCAACGTAGTTTATCAGGTTTTTTATATGAATCCTAATGCATTAAAAAGCATATGGGATATAATTGAATAACGCAAATCCTTGGTAGTTGTGTAGACCCAGGCTAATACACAACCTAATGCCCAATAAACCAATATATATTTCGTAAATCCAGGATCATGAACATATCCAAACATAAGTCCACTAAAAAGAATACCTAACCATTTATTTAAATTAGTATTTTTATAAAAGAAAGTGTTAAGGAATAATCCGCGAAAAATAAATTCTTCAAATATTGGACCTATAAATATCACCATTACTGGAAAAAAATTTCCTGCTTGGTGAGAAAATTGATCTAAAAGATTCTGATTAGTTGAAGTCTGCTCCGAATTAAAGCCCAGTGCCAGTTGTATGGTTGCACTGACTATAATCAACATTATTACGCCTAAAAGGGAAAGCAATATCTTCTTAAGCTGCCAGTGCGGTCTACTATTATAATTACGCTCGTTATTATGTCGCAACTGCAGATTATATAAATAAAGCACTATTGATAAGGCTATTATCGTAATTAGCGCAGTTAGAAGTATAAAGGAAACATTTCCTAAATGTAGTTCTTTACTTAACCTGTGAGGATAAAAATAAAATTGTTGCACTACGCTATAAATTATAAAAGAGACCACTATTGTAATTACATTCCCCCAAAAATAGAAAAATTTCTTCATTCATGCCACCCTTTTCAAACTATAAGTAAAAGCAACTTTGATTAGTTTTGGTACAAAATATCGTCTTAACCTGGAACAGATCTGATTTCGCTATTAAAGTTCAAATATTTCACTTATGCTGTTCAGCTATTTCCCGGGAAATAACTTTATTATTCTATCATATTTTAATTTACTATGACTTTTTATTCATCTTTATTATAATAGACTTAGTTTTATACCTAAGGTAGGATATTATGATTAGATTTTTTGAAGTATTAAACCAAAACCGTTCGTTTATAATTCTTTCACTTATTATGCTTGCAACTTTTGCAGTTTTTTTAATTTCTTGGCTAAAAGAACCTAGAAGATTGCTTAATGGCATTCTTTTTACTATTTTTTTGTTAACATTCGGCATTTGGCTGACTGTGATGATCTTAGCTACCAGTTTGAGATCTCTCATTCTGACATATGAAATCCTGATAGTGCTATTCGTGGCAACAATTACATTATTAGCAGCTTTTTCCTGGCTATTTTTTCTATGGAATGCTTATATAGTTTGGAAACGTGAAAGTCATACTCTATCAAATTTATTAACTCTATTTATTGGTATTGGCATAATCGTTGTTTGGTTAGTTGCACTGGTTGGGCCTTTTAGAAATTTACCTTCTTGGGTTAGGATTCTGTTATATGCCCCAACAGCTATCTTGGATTACCTTCTTTTTGTAGCGTACAACTTTTTAGTAAATTTAACTTTTTATCAAATTGTTCCTAGACAATATAACCAGGACTATTTAATTGTTTTAGGAGCAGGACTGGCTCACGGTGAACAAGTCACCCCACTATTAGCCAGTCGTATTAATCGTGCTATTCAATATGCTCAAAAGCAAGTTACTAAGGGACGGAAAATGCCCAAATTAATTATGTCGGGTGGTAAAGGAAAAGATGAAAAAGTTTCAGAAGCTCAAGCAATGACCGAATATGCAATAGCTCGTGGGATAGAGCCAAAAGATATTTTATTAGAGGATAATTCCAAAAATACCTACCAAAATATGAAGTTTTCAGCCGAAGTAGCTACAAAAGATTTCGGCGGTAAAAATTATAAGGCAAAATTTTTTAGTAATAATTACCATATTTTTAGAGCTTCTCTCTACGCGAAAGCAGCTGGTCTAAATGCAAATGGTGTAGGATGCTATACTCGTCTTTACTTTCTGCCTAACGCAATTGTGCGTGAATTTGCTGCAGTTTTAATTCTAAATAAAAAACGTCATATCATCGCAATCTTATTACTTATTCTCTTTTTCTTTGTATATGCATTATTTGATTTAACTGGTATTATTAGTTAACTAAATAAAATTTTGCTATTTTAACGTTTAATACTTTTAATAACGTTGTTTTTATAATTATATTAGCTGATTTAAAATAGCATGATTCCATTTAATTACATATTTAACGGTTATTGTAAAAATTAACTTAGATTTAGTAACATATAAATGATAAACTATCTGTTATTAATTAATTATTAAAAGAAAGAGAAACAGACATGCTACAATTAAAAGATTTACGCAAATCATACCATGTCGGTGATACGGTTACTCATGCACTTGATGATGTTTCTATATCATTTCGTAACCAAGAATTTGTTGCAATTTTAGGTCCCAGTGGTTCCGGTAAAACCACGTTATTAAATGTTGTCGGTGGACTTGATCGCTATGATAGTGGTGATCTCATTATTAATGGTAAATCTACTAAGAATTTTAAGGAAACTGACTGGGATGCATACCGAAATAATTCTGTCGGCTTTGTTTTTCAAAATTATAACTTAATCTCACACTTGTCAATTATTGCCAATGTTGAATTAGGAATGAATTTATCCGGAGTTTCTGCCTCAGAACGACACAAAAGAGCAATGGATGCTTTAACTCAAGTCGGTTTGAAAGAACATATTTCTAAAAATCCGAACCAATTATCCGGTGGTCAAATGCAACGTGTAGCTATTGCTCGCGCTTTAGCTAATAATCCCGATATTTTGCTATGTGACGAGCCCACTGGCGCCCTTGATACTGAAACCTCTGAGCAGATTATGAAGTTAATTAAAGAGCTGTCAAAAGACCGCTTGGTAGTTATGGTTACGCACAATCCGAAACTAGCTCAGGAATATGCTACCAGAATAGTTAACTTCCAGGATGGAAAAATTTTAAATGATTCCAATCCTTTTATTCCTGAAGAAGAAAAAGATACCTTTAAATTAAAGCGTACTAAAATGTCATATTGGAATGCTATTAAATTAAGCTTTACCAATATTATGACTAAAAAAGGCAGAACAACTTTAACTGCTTTTGCTTCAAGTATCGGTATTATTTCTATTGCTGTCGTCTTAGCATTATCCAATGGCTTTCAAAAGCAAATTGATACGACTATGAGTAAAGCACTGGCTAAATATCCCGTGACCATCAATCAAACCGCTACTGATGCCAGCAGCGTTGCAGACCGGAACGAATCTGAAAAGAATGTTAAAAACCGGGGTTATTTAACCGTTGAAAAAGATAAGATGCAGGAATCAACTCATCAAAATAAGATTAATCAAGAATACGTTAATTACGTCAAAAAAATAAATCCCAATTATGCTAACAATATTTCCTATCAGCGTGGGATTAGCCTGAATTTGCTCACTCGCAGCAAAAATAAAATTAAGCGTGTCCAATTTTCTCCTATTGCAGCTAATTCAGACAGCTCTCAGGCAGCTGCACAAATGCGAATGCAAGCAATTAGTGCCACTGGCTTAGGCTCATCAGTGTTTCCTACTACACTTAATTCCAGTAAAAGCAATTTCCTTAAAGAAAATTATCAACTTTTGTCTGGTGCATGGCCACATAAGGCTACAGATTTGGTTTTAGTAACAGATAACGAAAACAAATTAAACATTAATATTATTAAAAACTTAGATTTGAAGGCTAAGGCCGGTGAGAAGTTAAATTATCAAAAATTTGTTGGGAAAAAATTTAAAGTTGTCGACAACGATGACTATTACCAAAAATTGCCAACAGGGATGTTTATTCCGCAAAAAATCAGTAATTCTATGTATGACAATAGCAAAACCCAAATGCAAATTGTAGGTGTCATTAGACCAAAAGATGAGAATTCTATGGCACTCCTGTCTTCAGGAATTGCTTACAGCGATCAGCTAACTCAAAACATTATCAAGAAAAATAAAAAATCAGAAATAGTACGAGCCCAGAAGAAGGCAAAACAAAATGTAATGACCGGACAAGATATGAATGCCCGAGAAAAGAAACAGATGCTGCAATCAATTGGTGGTTCAACCATTCCAACGAGTATTATGATTTATCCCAACGATTTTGATGCTAAAGATAAAGTGCTTGATTATTTAGATAAATGGAATCGTGGTAAAAAAAGAAAGAATAAAATTATTTATACTGACATGTCAAGTGCCGTTACCTCAATGACTGGTGGTTTACTTAACGGGATTACTACCGTATTAGTTGCATTTGCTGCTATTTCGTTAGTAACTTCAATGATCATGATCGGCATTTTAACTTACACTTCTGTTCTTGAAAGAACGAAAGAAATTGGTATTTTAAAGGCTTTAGGCGCCCGTAAGAAAGATATCACCAGAGTGTTTGATGCTGAAACATTCATTCTGGGTGTCTTTTCTGGAGTTTTGGGAGTAGTTGTTGCCTGGCTGCTAGTCTTCCCTATTAACAGTATTCTTTACTCCATCACAGATTTAGCTAATGTTGCTCAACTTAATCCAATACATGCTTTAATACTAATCCTTATTTCAACAGTTTTAACTATGGTTGGCGGACACCTGCCGGCACGTATGGCTGCTAAAAAGGATGCTGCTATTGCTTTAAGAAGCGAATAAAACAATTTTAAAAAGTCCAATTAATGTTACATGTGAAACAAACATTAGTTGAACTTTTTATTTAGTAAAATCAGTGCCTGCTATTACTACTAAGTTTATTGACAAATTGGCATATACCAATTTATAATTGAGATAACAACTATGGAGGGGCAAATAAAATGAAAGTTATTATCTCAAGTGACAAGACTAGCGGTAGTAAAAAAGGTTTTGAAATATTTAAGAATAGTATCGCAAACGGCAGCAAAGTAATTGGTTTAGCAACTGGATCGACTCCTGTAACTCTCTACCAAGAATGGACCGAGAGTAATCTAGATAACAGCGATTTAATTAGTATTAACCTTGATGAATATGTAGGTTTAACTCCTGATAATGATCAGAGCTATCACTATTTTATGCAAAAGAATCTGTTTGCTAAAAAGCCATTCAAACATTCATATGTTCCTGATGGTATTAAAGCTATTAAAGATCCGGAAGGAACTTCTGCTGACTATAATAAAATTATCGCTGAAAATCCAATTGATATTCAGCTATTAGGCTTAGGTCAAAATGGCCACATTGCATTTAACGAACCTGGTACACCATTTGATTCTGTTACTCATGAAGTACAATTAACAGAGAATACTATTAAAGCCAATTCTCGTTTCTTCAATAATATTGACGAAGTACCTAAATCGGCAATTTGCATGGGTATTGCAAATATTATGTCTGCCAAAGAAATCGTCATTATGGCTTTTGGTGATAATAAAGCTGATGCGGTGCAAAAGATGGTTGAAGGGCCAGTAACTGAAGAAGTCCCAGCTTCAATTTTGCAAAAGCATGAAAATGTAACTCTGATTGTTGATCAAGCTGCAGCAAATAAATTAGATGCAAAATATTCTAACTAATTAATTCAAATGATATACAAAAAGGCGATGCGTAAATGCATTGCCTTTTTTGTGTGCTATTTTACAAACTATTATTGTATACATACGGTGCATATTATTAGTCTGTTAAAATAATCAGTATTATTATTAAGATGAACCATGAGAGGATGGTGATAAGTTGAAAAGGAGTAAAAAATGGCTATTGGTATTAGGCATGTTGTTACTATTACCTGTGCCTTGTTACTTAATATGGGAAACCAGTAGTTTTTGGCAAAAGTATTTAAAGATTAAAATACCGCATTTAGGTACTCTTAACCCGATATTTGCCTGGTATTTAATTGGTATTAGTATAATTGTTTTTATAATACTAATTGTTAGTTTAATTGTCATCCTATTCTGGCCAGTCCAGAGAAACTTTAATTTAATTCATAAACGTGATGGTCAAGTTAAGGTCACTTCAAAAGCCATTAATAGTTATGTAATGAATTCACTTGCTGACTTGCCTTACTTAAATAATGCAAAAGTCAGTTCCAAGTTAACAGGACGCCGAATTAAAATTAAAATTGGCGGTGACTTGGGTCCAGGTGAAAACATTGCCGCCCTACTTGACGATTATCTTGAAGAATTAAAAAAGAAGCTGAAGCAATTGCTAGGAATTGAGCAAAAACCAAAAATTAAAATCAAGTTTATCAATTATCACAAGGGTGATAAACCTGAAAAGCGCGTTCAATAAAGGAGGTTAAGATGAAAGAAGAATACAAAAAATACCTCCCAGAAATAAGCGGTGCTGTAATTGGTGTTTTACTAGCATTATGCTTTTTGGTACTGGGATTTTTCAAAACTATTTTTGTCATCGTGATGTTAGTCTGCGGCTTTTTGGTTGGACATTACTGGCCAGTGTTCAAAAAAATGCTGCAAAATAAATAATTTATATAAGGAGTATATGCAATATGGTACAATCAAGTTCAAATCAAAGTAGTTCAAAGCCTGAAGTTAAAGGCGATCTAAAATACGATTCAAAGGTGATTCAAAAAATCGTGGGTATTGCCTTATCTGACATTAAAGGTCTTTTAACAGTTAACGGTGGCTTTTTCTCAAATATTGCTGATAAAATTGTTAATAGCGATGACGTCACTTCAGGTGTAAATGTTGAAGTTGGTAAAAAACAAGTAGCCGTTGACATTGAAATTGTTGCAGAATATGGCGTTGATATTACCAAGTTATACGATCAAATTAAAGAAAAGATTCAAGAAAAAGTTAAAGAAATGACCGGTCTTGATACTGTTGAAGTTAACGTCACAGTAGTTGATATTAAAACTAAAGAGCAACACGAAAAAGACTCTGTCAGCTTACAAGACCGTATCACCGGTGCTGCTCAAGATACTAAGGATAAAATTACCGATCAAAAAGATAAGGTTCAAGATAAAGCCGAAGAAAAGAAAAAGGAATCTAAAGAATCTAGAGTTAAATAATAAACATAATTTCAATCTGCAAACGCAAAATTTATAAGGTGCGTGTCTGAGAACAAGTAAACTATGAATTCACGGACAAATAACATAAATCATAATTTTGATGTTAACCATAAAATTAGGACGCTTTATTAGTTGTTAACTTCGGATAGCATTCAAATCGTATAGAGAAAAATTAGGGATATCTCAGATAACTTAATCAAATTCTTGTGCAAGACTAGTTTAATCATGCTAAAATAATGCTATAGAGAAAAGAAGCCTTGTAAAAACAAGACTTCTTCTCTGAATTTCAAGCAGCCGCTTTAAAGGCGGTTGACTCAATTACGTTTTTAATCAAAAAGACCAATCCCATAACTGGCCAAAGTTATTGTTGGGACGGTCTTTTTGTTTACCTGTGCTTGTCGATATAGGTCAACAAGACAATAATAAACGAGGCAAAGGCCAGCGCTAATTCTAGCGCATGGTACACACTCACCGACTGCACACCTTCCTAAAAGATTTCGTGCCATAAGCACCCTCTCCCTTCAAGTGAAACAGCCAACCGCCCTCAAAACAATTTGCCATCAATTCAAATTTAATTATAGTAAAGATTGCCTTATTCCTAAACAACAGTAATCGCTTAATTTAAAAGACTAGACCACTTTTGATGTTAATGATGTGAACCCTAAAATTAGGGTACTTTATTAGTTGTTAGCGAAGGACTAACTGCCGATATTCAGGCTCCTTGGCAAATCCTGTTGATAGAGCTTAAATGAATAGAATCAAGCAGCTAATAAACTGCTTGGTTCTTTTTC
>NZ_JBVOWJ010000006.1:0-133290 GCF_058139575.1 Lactobacillus sp. VURO6/B1 (VP7)
AGGACTAACTCTGATTGAATATCGGAAGCTAGTCCTCAGTTAGCAGCTAATATAAAGTGTCCTAATTTTGGGGTTCATATCAGATTTTTCGACGCTTTTTCTTAGCTAATGGTTATTATTTTCATTGTTAGTGGTTGTACTGTTGCTTTCACCACTAGGCTTGTTAGGCTTTTGCTCATGATCAGAGCCGTTATCCGAATTGGAATTGTTAGAATCATTATTTTGACCCGAACTTTGCGAATTACTTTTGCTAGTATTATTTTGTTTCTTGTCTTTTGAATTTTTGGCTTCTCTTTGATTCTTATCAGGTTGCCTGGTTGAACCATTTTGATTGTGATGAACTGAATATCTTCCTTGAGTATTTGTTGAAGAAGAATCGTTAGTATTAGTTTTCTCATCATCTTCATCATAATCACTACTGTCATCAACTATACCAATAGGGGAATGACCACGAACAAACAACTGCCATTCACCTGTAGATGACACTTCAGGAGGATTTGAGTTTCTAGCGATTTTTGCGCGAATCACAGAGTCAGGCTTTTGCCAATCGACATTTTCCTTATTTCTCATTAGATAAGTCATCATGTTCTTGTAAAAAAGCTGTGCTGATTGTTGACCAATACCTGAAATGGTTCCATCTTTCAGATTATCATAACCCGTCCAAACACCAATTGAATACCTAGGGGTGTAACCCACAAACCAGGAATCTTTAGGGGTTGCAGCATATGCCGGATAGCGTGCTAAATCTTGCTCAGAATATTTGACAGATCCAGTTTTTCCAGCGTGATACAAACCTCTGATCTGCGCGTTTGTACCAGAGCCATGTTTAATTACTCCTTTAAGCATGTCAGTAATCATATACGCTGTGGACTTGCTCATTACTCGGATGCCCTCAGAATCATAATTTCTGGTAAGACCATCAGGAGTTTCAATTTTAGAAACAAATTGTGGTTTATGATAGATTCCCATTGTAGCAAATGCGCTGAAAGCACCTGCCATTTGGAGGCTTGACGCATTAGCTCCAATCGCTACTGACAAACCAGAGTCTTTTGGAACATTAATATCCATTTTCCCAGCAAATTTTGCAGCTCGCTTAACACCAACTTCTCTCAAAGTTTTGACTGCAGGAACATTACGTGACTGTTCCAAAGCATGCCTCATAGTCATCATACCGTCATATTTATTATCCCAGTCGTAGAGCTGGACATTCGTTCCTGGATAAACATACTTGCTATCATCTAACATTTTTGCTGTTGACCAATTGAGATATTCAATTGCCGGACCATAGTCTAAAACTGGTTTTATCGAAGAACCCGTTGATCGAGTGGTTTGTACTGCACGATCTAAACCCAATTGAACTGAAGAGGGCAGGTGCCTGCCACCAAGGATAGCTACTACGTGACCATTACTTGGATCAACCACTGATGCTCCAATTTGCATCTTGTTATTTGTGAAAGGAACTTGACCATTATTAGCCAGTTGATAAAGTTTCTTTTGAGCTTTTTGATCCATATTAATTGTAATCTTTAAGTTATCGCGGAAGGGATCAAATCCCTTAGCCCTAACTTCAGCAATTGCTTCTTTTACATAGGGATCATTAATCTTGCGTAAATTAGATTGTTTTCGCTGATTATGAGGTTTTAGACCTTTTTTTATGCTTTCCTTCCTAGCTTCGTCATATTGTTCTTGAGAAATCTTTTTATTATTTAACATTGCTTTGAGAACAATATTACGCCGATATTTTGCATATTCTGGGTAGGTGTATGGATTATAGACGGTTGGTCTATTAGGTATTCCTGCAAGCATGGCTGTTTGGGCCAGGTCCAAATCCCCAATCTTTTTACCATAATAAAAGTTGGCAGCAGTGCCAATTCCGGTATTACCATAATTCATATATACCTTATTGATGTAAAATTCTAAAATTTCATCATGACTGTATTCTCTTTGGACTCTCATAGCCAGCCATGCTTCCTGAGCCTTTCTGCGTAAAGTTCTTTGGGAAGCAGCAGTTGAAAATTTTGTCAGTTTAACTAATTGCTGAGTAATGGTAGAACCACCGGCAGAAATGCTTTTGCTTTTAGCATTAGTTAACATTGAACCCGCAATTCGAATAGGATCAATTCCCAGCTTGTCTCTATAAAAGCGTTTGTCTTCAACTGATACAATAGCATCTTTAAGTAGTTGTAAATCCTTGCTGTCTTTAACGTATAACCTTTTTTCGGTACCAAGGGACATGATAAATTTACCATTGGTATTGTATAAGCCTGAAGAGCCGCCACTTTCAAGATCAGCTCGACTGATGTTAGGAGCATCTTTAGCATAAAAGGCAAACAAACCTATGCCGGCTACCAAAATTAAAAAAACGCCTAAAAATGTCCACTTAAGTATTCGACGCCACAATGGTTTAGGCAAACTTTGCCTGTATTTCTTACGTGATTCACGTCCATTATTTGAGTTTGAATTTTTATTTGTCATCGTGTATTTTCCTATCCGAGATGAAAGAATCTACAGCTTTCAGGTATGGCAGAGTTGGTTGAAAGCCATTTTTAATCTCTATTGACCAATCCTCGACTTCTTTTAATGTTAACGAACTTTTATCTTTAGTCCACCAAGCTTTAATGATTGCGCTTGCTGGAGTTACAAAATAGCGGTTTAAGCTTGTAAATCCTATTATTGTAAAGCATATTCCTTTTTGCTTCAAGCATTCTGCTAAGTGAATTATTTGATGCTCGTGAAAGTTTTTCAAAGGAAAATTAGTTTTATTTTTTGTCTCTTTTGCCTCGAAGTCCAAGTAATAACCTTTATAAACACCATTATAATCTGTAGTTGATTCTTGGCGAAAATATGCCTCCTTTATTACTGCACGTGATCTTTTAGGATAGTCTACCTTAACTATTTGTACTGGCGTTGGTTTTTTATGCACCACCGCAATTTCTTTAGTACGATAATACTTATTAGATTCATTAATCATCTGCTCAAGATTCATTCCTCGGTCAGAAAAATTAATATTTTTGTGTTTTCTTTTTTGGTGCTTAGCTTGATAACTATAATTTAATTTACGAAAAGCGGCAGAACTGCCTGTTGGATATTTGACCATAAATATCACTCCTGCTAGCATTATAGCAATAAAGGAAAAGTTTTTGAACAAGGAGCTATCTGTTTCATTATGCAAAGATTGTGGGTAACTGGATATCGCAACTATGAACTTAATACGTTTGGAGACAAAGATCCTAAGATAAAAATTATTAAGTTGGTTTTAAAAAAACATATGGTTAATCTATTGGAAAATAACCAACTCGACTGGGTAATAACAGGAGCTAACCTTGGGGTTGAACAGTGGGCTAGCGAAGTCGCAATCGACTTACGCAAAAAATATTCTTTAAGAGTATCTGTCATTGTTCCTTATGAGGATTTCGCCAGTAGATGGAACGAAAATAATCAGGAAAAATACCTTTCTTTAAAACAACAAGTAGATTTTTTTGCCTCCACTTCTAAAGAAACATATCAAAGTCCTGTGCAACTGCGTAATTATCAAAATTTTATGCTTATGCATACCGATAGGGCCCTAATGATTTATGATCCGGAAAATTCGGGAAAACCAAAGTTTGATTATAATTTAATCAAAAAATACCAGGAAACTACAGAATATCCGTTAGAATTAATTGATTTTTACGATCTGCAGGATGAAGCAGAAGAATTTCAAGAAAATCAAGATGACGAATTTCGCCAATAAGATAACTTTGCTTTAAAATTAACATTTTAGTTTTAAGCAAGTCCAGTTTTTGCTAGAATAAAAGTGATATAAAAAAGGAGTTGTATATTATCATGGCTGATTTAAATGATATTCAACTATCCACTCAGGATATTTTAAAAAAACAATTTAGAACAAAGGTTAAAGGCTTGGATCCAGACGAGGTCGACGCCTTTTTAGACAAAGTAATTGCTGATTATGATACGTTTGAACAAATTATTGAAGATCTATATGGTCAAATTGGCAAGCTGCAGGGAGAGTTAATGGACGATCGGCATAAAGAAAAGTCTATTCAAACTCAGAAAACCAGAAAAGTAACCCCAGTGACAGCACAAGAAAGCGTTAGAACTTATACTCCAAGTCAAGAACGCTCTACTCATAGTTTTAATCCAATAAATGGGTCTGATTCACAAACTGAAAGCTCTACTAATATGGCTATCATTCAACGCATTTCGACCCTCGAACGGAAAGTTTATAATCTTGAACAACGAGTTTATGGGTTACAAAAAGAGTAAGCTTTGATATAATTTTTATTGGTGCAAATTTTGAGCAGTCGCGGTTTGATCTGGAAAAAAGGTCAGGCTGAGGAAAGTCCACGCACGCACGAGCTGCGATGCTGGTAGTGTTCGTATTTAGCTCAATAAGCTAAAGGATTTTAAATTACGGCGAAAAAAGTGCTAAATCATTATGACATGCATGAATATTCTGAAAAGTGCCACAGTGACGGAGCAGAGGTGGAAACGCTTCTGGTGGAACGAGGTAAACCCTGCGAGCGTGCAACCCAAACTTGGTGGGGGCGTTTCAATCTAAGGAAATGAACTAAAGATTGAAGTTGCTAGTTATAGCAAAGATAGATGGCTGCTAAAGGTATTTATGCCACAAATACCTTAACAGAACGTGGCTTACAGAAATTTGCATTGGCAGCGTTGAGCTTTTCAAAGGGCTCAACGCTTTTTTTAAGAAAAGAAAGAATTAAAATGGAAAAATATCAACTATATACAACTATGGGCGTAGGATTTGAAAGTGTTGTTGCCAAAGAATTACAGGCAATGGGCTATCTAACGCGCACTGAAAATGGCAGAGTATTTTTTGAAGGCGGGCAAAAAGATATTGTCAAAACCAATCTTTGGTTAAGAACGGCAGATCGCGTTAAAATTTTACTGAAAGAGTTTAGAGCAACAGATTTTGATACTCTTTTTAACCAAGTTTATGAAATTGATTGGGCGGAGTTACTTCCTATGGACGCAAAATTTCCTGTGAAAGGCAGATCAGTCAGGTCTAAATTGCACTCTGAACCGGGCATCCAATCAATTGTTAAAAAGGCAATTGTAAATAAAATGTCAGATCAGTACCATCGTCGCGGCTTTCTACCAGAGAATGGCAATGAATATCCTCTTGACATTCGTATCAATAAAGATGTCGCCAGAATTTCATTGGATACTACTGGAGACAGCTTATTCAAAAGGGGCTATCGTATTGAACATGGTGGGGCACCACTAAAAGAAAACTTTGCAGCAGGTCTATTAAAACTAACCCCATATGACGGCACTCATCCTCTTATAGATCCAATGACAGGTTCTGGTACTCTTGCTATTGAAGCCGCATTAATAGGTAAAAACATAGCTCCTGGCAGTTGGCGCAAATTTGCTTTTGATGGCTTTGATTGGTTTGACAGTTCTATTCATCAGGAATTGCTTGCAGAAGCTAAAAGTGAAATCAAACCACTTGAACAACCTATATGGGCAAGTGATATTGATCAGTCTATTCTTGAGATTGCAAAATTAAATGCCAATAATGCTGGTGTATTACAAGACATTTATTTTAAGCAAGTTGCAGTAAAGGATTTTGCTACTGATTTACAAAATGGAGTTATAATTGCGAATCCACCTTATGGTAAAAGACTGAAAGATCGAGAATCAGCTGAAAACCTTTATAAGCAGATGGGCGAATCTTTGTTAAAATATGATAGTTTTAGTCAATATTATTTAGTTGGAGATCCTGCTTTTGAGAAATTTTTTGGTAAAAAAGCCACCAAAAAGCGCAAATTATTTAACGGCAACTTAAGAGTAGACTTTTACCAATATTGGGCAAAGAAAAATGATTACTGAAAAAGCAAATACAGAATTTTGGGTTATTACAGACACTCACCTAATTGCTGATAGCTTGCATGATGATGGTCAGGCATTTCGGCATATTCAGAATACTAGTCAGGGTAAAGATTTGGTTTATCAAGAAACAGCCTTACGTACGTTTGTTGACCTTGCTAATAAAAAGAAACCTACCGCAATTATTGTTACTGGAGATGTAACTTTTAACGGAGAATTTATTTCTGCGCAAAAATTTGCTGCAATATTTAGTCACTTAAAAGAAACAAAACTATTGGTTTTACCTGGTAATCATGACATTTATGATGGATGGGCCCGGGCTTTTAAAGGGCCAAATCAACTATATGCTCAACAAATAAGTCCAAAAAGTTGGCAAGAAATATTTAAAAATTCATATGACTGCGCACTGAGCATTGATCCTGATTCATTAGCATACAGCGTGCAACTAAATCAACGTTATCTTCTAATACTGCTAGATTCTAATATTTATGGTAAGCAGGAGTCTAATAGTGCGCCGATGACCGAAGGACAAATAAATGAAGAACAAATTATTTGGTTAGAAGAACAGTTGGAAAGTGCTAAAAGAAATCAGCTGAGACCTCTTTTATTTATGCATCACAATCTATATGTTCATAATCCTGCTGTAAATCGCGGCTTTGTCCTAAATAATGCTCAACTTTTATGCCGCTTATGTCAGGACTTCAATATTAAACTTGCTTTTTCCGGTCATATACATGCTCAAAATATAGTTGGACCAGTAGAAAAAACACCTACCGTAGAAATAGTAACCTCCAGTTTTTGTTCATATGATCAGGGATATGGTGTAATCAAGGTAAGTCAGGACCATATTGAATATCAACGTCATACGTTTAACATGAAACCATTTCTAACTAAAAGAGAGTTGGAAGAACAAAATTTGGCTCATTTTCACCATTATTTGAAGGAAATTCAGATTAAAAATTTGAAAGGAAATTCCAATAAGAAAGATAATTTACAGAGTGAACAATCTGAGCTATTGCAGAAGGTAAAACATTTGTTTATAGAAATGAATTATCAATATTTTACTGGACATAATCATATTGAAAAAGAGCAGTTAAAAAAGTTATATTCTTCTCCTGAATTTAAGCTTTTGGTCAAACAAAGACCACGTTTTAGCAATTACATGAGAACTTTATTCGATACTACTGATCATAGCAACCTTGAAACAGAAATTTGGTATTGAAAAGGAGCCTTTATGAGAAAAAAACATTTCATTATTTTGGGTCGTAGTGGATTAATTTATTTTAGCTGGGTTTTAATTGTTCTCTTCTTATGTCTAATTTTCTTATATGAAAGTACAAAATCTTTCAACTGGCCAGCTTTAATTTTTGCTTTAATTTTCTTAATTTTATTAGCTTATACTTACTTTAATTCTTATTGGACTGATGAAATATTTAAGTTGCCATTTCGCGCCAAAGCAAAAAGAATTTCTAAACCAGTAATGATTTCCGAATGGCGGTTTTTAAAAATTTACAAAATCAAAATTGCAGAATTTGGTCAATATTATTTATTAAGACTTGAAAAATAAAGCAGGCAAGTATTTGAAAATGATATAACTCCCAAAATTTGGTAGTTATACCTAGAGGCGGGCCTGTTTTTCGTGTTGCTGAAAATTAAATTTAACGTAATTCTTAATTTGTAGCTAGCAATGGATAAAAAATGATCAATGTTTGATATAATTACAATTGATTAAACAAAAGGTGGGACCTAAATTCTAATATGAAAAGGATATTACGTAAAATGAAAAGTTAGATTTAAAAATTTAAATATATAGAAAGAGGCATGCGCAATGAAATCAGATATTCAAATCGCACAAGAAGCTCACGCATTAGCCATTAAAGAAATAGCCGCTAAAGTAGGCTTAAGTGAAACCGACATTGAACCATATGGCAATGACAAGGCTAAAATTAACTGGCAGGCAATAAAGCGTATAATGGCTAAGAAGCACCTTGGTAAACTTATATTGGTTACTTCTATTTCACCCACTCCAGCTGGAGAGGGTAAGTCAACTATGACAATTGGTTTAGGAGACGCCATAAACAATCAGCTGCATCAGAAAACCATGATTGCTTTGAGAGAACCGTCAATGGGGCCAGTTTTTGGCTTAAAGGGCGGAGCGACTGGAGGAGGTCAGGCACAGGTTATCCCGATGGAGGATATTAATCTCCATTTTACAGGAGATATGCATGCCTTAACCGCTGCTATTGATACTTTGGCAGCATTAGTAGACAATTATGTCTATCAGGGAAATGAACTTAAATTAGATCCGGAAAGAATCCTTTTAAAGCGCGGAATTGATGTTAACGATCGCAGTTTAAGAAAAATTACTGTCGGACAAGGTTCAAAGTTTAATGGTGTTGAGCATAAATCCAGTTTTGCAATCACTGTTGCTAATGAATTAATGGCAATTCTCTGCTTGTCGACTGATATCGATGACTTAAAAAAGAGAATTGGATTAATGCTCGTTGGCTATACTATTGATGAACAGCCTGTTTTCGTTAAGGATCTCGGGTTTGAAGGTGCAATTGCTGCTCTTCTTTCCAATGCCTTAAAGCCTAACCTTGTTCAAACAATTGAACATACGCCAGCATTAGTTCATGGTGGTCCATTTGCAAATATTGCTCACGGTGCCAATACAGTAATGGCAACAAATTTGGCTTTGCACCTCAGCGATTACGTGTTGACTGAAGCCGGATTTGGTAGTGACCTTGGTGGTCAAAAATTCATGGACTTTGTTTCTGAACATCTTGATAAAAAGCCAGATGCCAGTGTTGTTGTTGCTACCGTTCGTGCCCTGAAATACCAATCTGAAGGGACTACTGATAACTTAAGCAAAGAAAATCTGTCTGCTTTACGCGACGGTTTTGAAAATCTTAAGAGACATATGAATAATATGCGCAATTATGGTATTCCTGTTATTGTTTTGATTAATCATTTTGCAACAGACACTGAAAATGAACTTAATCTTTTACAGAAATTGATCAAGGAACAAGGAATTGACTCTGTTGTGGTAGATTATCATGAACAGGGATCAAAAGGTGGCATAGAAGCCGCAAACGCCGTTCTTGATTTGGCAAATTCTCAAAGTGGTAACCTTATTCCTACTTACCAAAAAGATGATGACGTTAAAACTAAAATTGCAAAAGTTGCACAAAAAATATATCATGCCGCTCAAGTAGAATACAGTGAAAAAGCGGAAAAAGATATTCGTGAACTGGAAAAAATGGGCAAGGATAAGTTGCCAGTAATTATCGCCAAGACACAATATTCATTCACTGATAATCAAAAATTATTAGGTGCTCCGACTGATTTTACTTTACACGTTAAAGGCGCTAGTTTGAAAAATGGGGCTGGCTTCATTGTCATAACTACCGGACATGTTTTAGACATGCCTGGGTTACCTAAGCATCCCGCTGCATTAGATATTGATGTTGACAACAACGGCAAAATAAGTGGCCTTTTTTAAAAATAACAATGCAATTTTTATATTTAATTATTTCATTATTAGTAGTGATCTCCGATCAATCTTTAAAATCTTTTATTGCCGGTAATTATAGGCTGGGTGAATCACACCAAGTTCTTTCCCATATTTTTTCGTTTACCTACGTGCAAAATGAAGGTGCAGCTTGGAATATTCTTCCTGGTCAGATGGGACTTTTCTATCTAATAAGCATTATTGCTATCATAGTCTGTTTATATTATCTGTTTGGTAAAAAATTTCATAGCAAGCTTTTCAGTACAGGAGTCGCATTAGTTCTTGGGGGAATAATAGGTAATTTAATTGACAGGATTCATCTAAAGTACGTCATTGATATGATCCAAGTCGATTTTATTCAGTTCAATATTTTTAACATTGCCGATTCTGCAATAACAGTAGGGATAATACTCGTTTTTATTTATCTTCTGTTTTTTGATGAAAGCGAAAAAAATAATGCCTGATAAATATCAATTCGTAATTCAGGAGGAAAAAGGTAGAATCGATAAAGTGCTTGCGACTAAAATTCCATCTTTATCACGCTCAAGGATCCAAGAACTAGTGCAAGATAAAAATATATTAGTTAATGGTAAAACGGTTAAAACTTCTTATAAAGTTCAAAAAAATGACTTAATTTCAGTTTTAGTACCTAAGCTAAAGCCTTTGGCTGTAATTCCGGAGGACATACCATTAGATATTATTTACGAAGATCAAGATGTAATAGTTGTTAACAAGCCTCAAGGTATGGTAGTTCATCCAGCTGCTGGACATCCAGACCACACTCTTGTCAATGCATTATTGTTTCATACAAAAAATTTAGCTGAAAGTCCTGAAGGCTTTCGGCCGGGAATCGTGCATCGAATTGATAAAGATACATCTGGTTTATTGATGGTGGCCAAAAACTCCTTTGCGCGTGAAAGCTTAGAGAAACAATTAGCACAAAAAACAAATAAAAGACTTTATTTAGCAATAGTCCACGATAATTTTTCTGAAAAATTTGGCACGATAGAAGCTCCGATCGGACGAGATCATTATAATCGTAAAAAAATGGCTGTAGTTGAAAACGGTAAAGATGCAGTCACTCATTTTACTGTTCTAGAACAGTTCCCAAAATATAGTTTAATAAAATGTCAGCTTGAAACAGGTCGTACACATCAGATTAGGGTGCACCTTGCTTATATTGGGCATCCGGTTGCAGGGGATCCATTGTATGGACCACATCATACCTTAAAGGGTAATGGTCAGTTTTTGCATGCTCAGGTTTTAGGATTTGAACAACCGCATTCAGGCAAATGGTTAGAATTTGAAGTTCAACCGCCACAAATTTTCTTACAACAATTGGCTGACTTAAGAGAAAAAAGTGATTAAATGAAACGATACTTAATTCTGGAAAATGGTCAATCATTTCCGGGAGAGGGATTAGGAGCTTCAATAATTTCTACTGGCGAATTAGCTATTCAGACTGGTAATTTTGGTTATCAAGAAGCTTTAACTGATCCCACAAACACT
Source organism: Lactobacillus sp. VURO6/B1 (VP7) (assembly GCF_058139575.1). Taxonomy (NCBI): domain Bacteria; kingdom Bacillati; phylum Bacillota; class Bacilli; order Lactobacillales; family Lactobacillaceae; genus Lactobacillus; species Lactobacillus sp. VURO6/B1 (VP7). The sequence continues at coordinate 10,880 of NZ_JBVOWJ010000006.1, forward strand.
GGTAAAATTTTAGTTTTTACTGCACCGATGATCGGTGGCAATGGCATTAATGCAATTGATTATGAAAGTATTAATCCAACTGTAAAAGGAATTATTGCTAATGATGTAGCGCAAAATATTTCAGATAGTGATAATTTTCAAGATTTAGCTTCCTTTTTAAAAGAAAAAAATATACCAGCAATTTTTAACGTTGATACCAGGGCTTTAGTTCATCTTTTAAACAAAGAGAAAACAATTAAAGCCTCAATCATGGACACAAATGATGAACATGCTTTTGATCAAATCAAAGCTTTAGTCCTGCCAAAAAACAAGTCTGCCACTGTTTCAACTAAAAATCCCTATGCGGTACCTAATGTGGGTAAGACTGTGGCCATCATCGATCTTGGCTTAAAGCACTCTATGCTTAGAGAATTGTCTTTACGAAAAGTAAATGCTACTGTCTTACCATATAACGTGTCAGTACCTGATATTAAAAATTTGCGCCCCCAAGGAATTATTATTTCTGGTGGTCCAGGAAAAGTGGATGAACTCAAAGAGAACCTTAATCCTATTCTGACAGCATTTTACAAGAAAATTCCTCTTTGGGGAATTGGTTTGGGCTTTTTAGCCTTAAGTGAATTTCTCAATTTTGAATTAGTAGCTTTGCCTCAGGCCTATAATGGTATCAATTATCCAATTATTGACCAAAATACGAATGAGATTTGGCAAGTAGCGATGAACATTGATCAATTAGTATTGCCAAACAGCGTTCAATTTGCAATGGAAAAAGAACTATACGATCTTCACAGTGAATTATTAGCCGGCTACAGCAATAAAGCTAATAAAGTGATTGGTACGGCTTTTAATGCTGAAGGTGCACCTGGAAGCCTTGATGCTCTTCCTATTTTTAATAATTTTGTAGAGATGATGGTGTAAAAATGCCTTTAGAAAATGACTTAGATAAAGTTTTAATCATTGGATCAGGCCCAACCCTGGTTGGTAAAGTGTCTGAAACTGATTTATTAGTTGAAGATGCACTTCAAGCACTTTTTGAAGAAGATATTCAAGTTGTTTTGGTTAATCCCAATCCTGCAACAATTTCTACTGACAAAAAATCTGGGTTAACTGTTTATCTTGAACCAATGACGCTGGAATTTCTAAAAAGAATAATTCGTATGGAAGAACCAAATGCTATTATTTCTGCTTACGGCTCAACTACAGGCTTAAAAGTTACCAGAGAATTGGTTCAGGATGGTATATTGCAAAAAATGGGTGTTAGATTGCTGACCTTGAATAAGCAAACTCTCACAATGGATAATCATCAAAAAATGAATGCTTTTTTGGCTGAAAATCAAATTGAGGCTAATAAATATTGGAATTTAACTGATTTTAGTGCTGGAAATATTCAGAAACAGTTATCTGAAAAAGTTCAATTTCCCGTAATGCTCATTAAAGAAAATACTGCAACCAAAAATACACAAATTATTTTTGACAACGTTTCTGACTTAAATGAGTACCTAACAAAAGAAAGACAATCTGAGAACTTTTCTTTTAGCAATTACCATTTGTCTGAAGATCTTTCTTCCTGGGGAGAAGTCATTGCTAACATAATTCGTGACAGTTCCGGAAATGTGCTTTTTACCAACTTAGCTGATACTATTGAATCTGTAGCTATTAATGCCGGAGATTCTGCAACTGTAATGCCAGCTTTAACGCTTAATAATGATCAAGTACAAAAAATTCGTGCCATTGCTAAAACAATTGCCAACAAATTAAAAATAGTCGGAATATTAAATATTCACTTTGCTGTCAAACATGAGGGAACCAGATTTTCTGTAAAAATTTTATCAATCAAGCCTAGGTTAACACGCAGTGCGATTTGGTCAAAAAGAGTAGGGTTATATAGTTTAGGCTACATTGTTTGTAAAATAGCCATTGGTTATCGTTTAGATGAAATAACAGATCCATTATCAGGTCTTAATGCTGCTGTTGAGCCAACCTTAGATAAAGTCGCAGTTAGAATGCCTTTCTGGTCATTAACACAATCTGGTAGTAACCACTATTTACTTGGCACCAAAATGCAAGCCAGTGGGGAGGCCATTGGATTAGGAACAAATTTCGAATCTGCTTTTTTAAAGGGCCTTGCATCAACAGTCAATTTAAAAATGGCACTTAATGTTTTTAAAACTGAAAAAGCAAAAGAAAAAAGCGAAATTGCAAGTGATTTAGAACATCCCGATGAGTCACATCTAATTAAGCTTTTAGCCGCAATATCTAATGGTTTTGATTATCATGATCTGCAAAACATTATTCATATCCATCCCGTTTATTTTCAAAAACTAGCTCATATCGTGCAAATAGGTCTTAAATTAGCAACTGGTAATTTAACAGATGAACTATTGATTGAAGCTAAAAAGAGAGGATTTCGTAATGCGTTAATTTCTGAACTTTCTAATACTGATGTTAATGCAATTAAAAAGAAGCTGATAAAGATGCATTTAAAGCCGGCTTATCAACAAATAGATGGGTCTGCGGGAACAATTAAACCTCTAGTTAAAGCATATTATAGTTCATATGGAGTTCAAGATGAAAGTCAAGCTCTAACTGCAAATAAAAAAGTCTTGGTGATTGGTATGCTACCTTCACAAGTTTCAGTTACAAGCGAATTTGACTACATGATTAGTCATGCAATTGATACTTTACATAATAATAATTATGCCACTGTTTTATTATCCAATAACGATGAATCTGTGGCAATTAGCTATAAAAGGGCAGATAAGGTTTATTTTGAACCTATAACTCTTGAAAGTATCTTACATATTGCTGAAAAAGAAGATATAAAAGATGTTTTAGTACAATTCTCCGGCAAAGAAATGAATGCTTTATGTAAAAAACTAATAAAAAATGGCTTAAATATTTTAGGCAATAAAAATATTAATCCAAAGGATCGTGTAGAACAGGTTTTAAATAAACCATTAAAAAATTTAGGACAAAATAAGCTTTTAACAACAGTTGATAAAACCGAAGCGAAATCTTTTATCAACGAACACGGTTTTCCAATTCTCATTGGCGGATTTAACAATATGGGTGTAAAGCAAAAATCTGCTGTTGTTTACGATTTGCCGGCTCTAAAAAAATATTTGAAAGAAAATCAATTATCCAAAGTTAGTTTATCTCAGTTTATTGAAGGAAATAAATATGAAATCACAGCCATTTCAGACGGTAAGAATGTTACACTTCCCGGAATTATAGAACACCTGGAACAAACCGGCTCTCATGCGTCAGATTCAATTGCTGTTTTTAAGCCACAGAATTTAACTAAAATAGGCAAAAAATTACTTATTGAATATGCTACTGAATTAATTAAACGTATAAATATGCGTGGAATTTTTACATTACATTTTTTAATTGTTGACAAGAAAATTTTTTTACTACAAATTAAACCTTACGCTGGACATAATATTGCTTTTTTATCTAAGGCACTTGGAAAGGATATTACCCAATGCGCAACAGAAGTGCTTATTGGAAAAAACTTACCCGACTTAGATTATAAAAACGGTTTGTGGCATTCAAATAATTTCATTTTTGTTAAAATGCCAGTTTTTTCATACATTGATTATCAAAGTGAAAACTCTTTTGATTCAAAAATGAAATCATCTGGCTCTGTCATGGGCCGAGATACTGAGCTTGCGAAAGCTTTATACAAGGGCTATGAAGCCAGTGGATTAAGAATACCTAACTTTGGTACTATATTTATATCTGTTCGTGACGAGGATAAGAAGAAAGTGACAGAACTAGCTCAACGTTTTTATCGTCTAGGTTTTAAAATAATTGCCACTGAAGGTACAGCTAATGGTTTAGCAGAGGCTGGAATAACCACAGGAATTGTTTCCAAAATTAGTCATGGCTCTCGCAGTCTACTGGATAAAATTCGACAACATAAAATTGATATGGTTATTAACATTACAAACTTGTCCGACTCTGCTAGTGACGATGCAATCAGAATACGTGATGAAGCTCTAAACCAAAACATACCTGTATTTTCCAGTATTGAAACAACAGAACTTATTTTAAGCGTTCTAGAATCACTAGCATTAACTACACAACCAATTTGATACCATAAGAAAAATGAAACGAGGGTGAACAATTTCATCCTCGTTTTTTAATTTATTCTTTTGCTTAACACTCGTTCTTTTTCAGGGGTCACTTCAATTGAATTTTGCCCAGTATAAATTACAAAACCAGGTTTTGCACCATTAGGTTTTTTTACTCTTTTATCTTTCACATAATCAACCTGAACATGAGCTGAATTTTTAGCCTTAGAAAAATAGGCTGCAATTTCAGCAGTTTCCGCAATATCTTTTTCTGTTGCCTGATCAGATTGCAAAATAACGTGTGAACCAGGAATATTTTTAACATGAAACCAAATATCAGTTTTATTAGCTTTTTTTAGAGTGAGCCAATCATTTTGCAGGTTATTTTTACCAACTAAAACAGTTTTACCAGATGAAATGCGAAATTTATTGAGATTTTTCTCAGTAATTTTCTTTTTCCGTTTAGGTTTCTGGGGCTTTTTAATATAGCCTTGATTCATCAATTCTTCGTTAATTTGATCGATATCTTGTGGTTCAGCATTATCGATTGCAGTTTGGATAGTGTCAAAATAAGTTAAATTGTTTTGAGCTATCTTTATTTGTTCTTTAACATGTTTAATCGAATCACGTAGCTTTTTATACTTGGTAAAATATTTTTGACCATTGCGGGCAGGAGAGAGTGCAGCATCAAGCTTAATTTTTAAAGGTTGATCATTATCATAATAATTAGGCAGTTCGATTTCTGTCATTCCCGGTTTAACTTGGGACAAGTTGGCATTAAGAATTTCTCCCCGAATTCTATATCCTTCAGAATTTTCAGCTTGGTCCAATTGCTTTTTCAGTTTAACTATTTTTTTAGTTAATTTTTTATGCTCGTTTTTTACCAGGCGTTCAATTTGACTTGACTTTTGTCTCACCCAATCCTGATTGGCCTGATATTGGTAAAAACTATCTAATGCATGATTAATATCTGGATCAGAACTTTCTTTAGTTAAGTTAAGATGGTAAGGCAAATAAGGAAAAATCTTCCGCTTATTATTTGGTGTTTTCAGAATAAAAGCACCTTTTTTATTAAACTGAGCCATAAAAGTTTTAAAAGATGAATAAGAAAAATCGTCTTCTAAATAACCTGCAAGTTCTTGACGATCGTCTCGATCAAGCCCTCCAATCTGACCGGCGAATTTTTCAGGATCAGAATTCAAAGCCCATTTATTAAACTCTGTTTCCGTCATCTTGAAACCATCAATACCAGATATAAGGGGAGGTAACTCATATTTAGCTTTGGGTAAGAGCAACCGCACTCTATTTTCATCAGGATTAATTCTTTTGAGCAAATCAATTATTCGTCCACTTTTTTGGTCATAGAGAATAACATTGCTATGTCTGCCCATTAACTCTAATGATAAGACTAGTTGAACTTGGTCGCCAAGTTCGTTACGGTTGCTAAAATTAAAATTAACAATGCGATCAACACCTAATTGATCAATTGATTGTAAAATTGAACCTTCTAAATATTTACGTAGCACCATGACAAAGGTTGGTGCTTTATCAGGATTAGCAATAGTTTGGCCGGTAATATAAAATCGTGGATACTGCGCATTGGCAGATAATAACAATTGAATATTCTTTCTGTCTTTTCTAAAAGTTAATACTAAATCCTGTTCAAATGGTTGATAAATCTTGGAAAGCCTGCCACTTTCTATTTTTGGTTTAACATCATTTAGCAGGCTATGTATGAACAAACCATCAAAAGCCATATTATCACCTCAAAACACGCTTTCTATTATACCAAGTATTCGGCTATAAGTGCTTATTTAAAATATAAGTTATTAAAAATCTTAAAAAAGAGTACCACTAATTATATAGTAATCATTTTCAAAATAGTTAAAGAAATCATTGCAAAAAACTGATATACTGGTAATATAGATTTAAAGTTATTGATATAAATATTTATAAGCTAAAGATAATAGTTGCAAATATTACTATTCAATTAAGTATTAATGTTTCACATTTTTGCTTAAATTTTATGCTTTTCAAGCTTTCAATATTGCTTAAATTTTAGTTTATAAAATATTTTTATGTTTATGTTTTATCAGAAAAGGTAGTTAAATGGACGTTTTATCTTTTAGCACAATTGCTGGAAATATTAAAAACGAAATAAACAAAAGGTGCGGGTTGAACCTTTCGCAAACTAGAATCTTGCTTTACTTTTACCATAATGGTAATATTGCTTTAAAAATGGGAGATTTAGCTGAAAAATTAAAAATATCACTTTCGACATTAAGCAGGCAGTTGCAGCAAAAGAAAACCATGAGTTTTGTAACAATTAAAAGATCAGAAAGTGATTCTAGCAAAACAGTTCTGCTGAATGAACAGGGGTTGGAAAAAATTTCTGAATTGAGAAACGTTTTAAAAGAAATAGAAGCATCACTTTTACATGGTTTAACCAAGCAAGAAGTAGAAGCATTTGATCAAACTTTTACTAAACTGGTACAGAAAGCTGAGAGAACAAGTTCTCTATAGTTGATAGTCGAAACACTTATTTTTTTATGCTATAATTCTTGTATGTTGTACAGACAAAAGCGAAAGGTAAGTTAGATGAAGATTGCTTTAGTTACTGATAGTACTAGCGCCATTACAAAACAAGAGGCAGAAAAAAATAACATTATTGTTGTTTCAATTCCAATTATTATAGGTAAAAAAGAGTATTTAGAAAATGTTGATATTACTTCTGATCAACTTTTCAAAATGCAGAGAGAGGGAGCAGATTTTCCCAAAACTTCTCAGCCAAGCACAGGCGATTTGATACGCCTTTTTGATCGCCTAAATAATGAAGGCTATGACGCTATTATTGCTATTACACTTTCCAGCGGGATTTCTGGTTTTTATCAAACATTATGTAATATTGCAGAAAATCATCCGAAATATAATTTACATGCTATTGACACAAGAATGACTGTTCGCTTACAAGGTAATTTGGTTTTGGCAGCAGCTAAAATGATAAAAAATGGTCTTGATCTGGATACAATTTTAGCTCGACTTGAAAAAATTCGTTCAACTATTGATGAAATATTCGTAGTTAATGATTTAAACAATTTAAGTCGAGGAGGCCGCTTAAGCAATGCCAGTGCTTTTATCGGATCTATGCTAAATATCAAGCCGCTGCTTACTTTCAAAGACGGCAATATAGTAGCTTTTGACAAAATTCGTTCTATGAAACGAGCTTTTATCAAAATTAAGAAATTAACAGTAAAGAAAATTGAACAATTACCTTATAAAGATAAAATAAAACTTTTTATTATTGATTCCAATGACAGCAGTCAAGTAGATGAAGCTAAAGCATTTTTAACTGAACAATTTCCGGAACAAAATATTTCTATCACAAAATTTAGTCCTGTTATTGCCACGCATCTAGGAGAAAAGTCTTTTGCAATTGGTTGGATGATTGACATAGATAAAATAGATTTGACTAAATAAGAGCAACCTTTCGCAAGGCTGCTTTTTTGTTACAGAAGTGGGAGGATATATATGATAAAGCAAATGGATCAGATAACCAAATGGGCTGTAGAATTGCAGAGCATTGCTCAAGACGGCCTAGAATATGGTCACGATCGTTTTGACAGGGAGCGTTACGAACAAGTAAGAAAGATTGCCACTGAAATGATGGCAGCTAAAACTGGTCAGCCAATAAATATTGTTAAAGGCTTATTTAGTAATGATGATGGATACCAGACGCCTAAAGTTTCTACCAGAGCTGCAATTTTCAATAAACAAAAAATCTTACTGGTTAAAGAAACTACAGATAATTTATGGTCAATGCCTGGAGGTTGGTGTGAACCTAATATAACAGTTAAAGAAAATTGTATAAAGGAAGCAGAAGAGGAATCTGGTCATAAAATTGAAGTTGATCATATTATTGCAGTAAACAACCATTCAACTAATATTTATGATAAAGAGCGAATTAAACGAGCTATTAATGTCTGCAATATCATTTTTTTATGTAAAGATCTAGGTGGAAAATTTTCAAAAAATACTGAGACTGATAAGTGTTCCTTTTTCGAACTTGATAATTTACCACCTTTATCATTGCCACGAAATTCTTTAGCAGAGATAAAAATGTGTTTTGAAGCGAATCAAAGTCCTAATTGGCAAACAAAATTTGAATAAAAAACAGGCTCTGTATCAAGCCTGTTTGTGATCACTATTCTTTTTATCTGCCTCTGAAATCTCATTTAATGCAGCACGTTGCTTTTTTTGATCAACATGAGTATATAAATCGGTTGCTGAGGTTCCTTTTTGGCCCAGTTGCTGAGCTACTAGCACTTGGTCTTTGGTTACACCATATAGTTCAGAGGCCACTGTGTGACGTAATTTATGGGGAGTGAGCGGGTGACCAAAAGCAGCTGAATATTTATTGACCATTTTCTCGATAGCACTTGTGGTAATCCGACGTGTTTTATTATGCCAGCGAGTCAAGAAAAATGCTGAATCGTTTTTGACAGCCAAATAGCGTTGTTTTCTTATTTTCTTATACTCTCTAATATAAACCAACGTCCATTCAGCAATTGGTACGCTGTCTCGCTGGCCACCTTTGCGGGTTACGTCCAATGTAGCCTTTTTAAAATTAATGTCTGGCAAATCAATTCCTGCGCACTCAGAAACTCTGATTCCAGTTCCTAAAATTAAAGCAATAATTGCCATGTCGCGCTCTTTATTTGCTTTAAATCCTGGTAAAGCATGCTTATTGCATTTAAATTCATAATTATTTGCAATAAAATCCAAAAACTGGTATTTTAATTTTCCTGTGTACATGTGTGATTCAAGAACATGAGCCCGATAGTTTAAAGTTTTTGTGTTATTCAGAGAATCAATTTTGAGCATGACATTGCGTTCAAAGTATGGCTTGCCATTAATATTATCTGCAGTAATGGTTAAAAACTTAAAAAGAGACCTCAAGGCATTAATAGACCGATTTATTGTAGTAGGTGAATTCAAGTTGCCTTGCTTATTCTTGGTGTGACCTAAATAATTAATGTAAAGCATGATGTCATTGCGTTGTAGTTGAGCTAAAGTTTGTGTTTCAATATTTTTGTTATTTTTAGCTTTTGAAATGCCTTCATGCCGCAGCCAGTCAAAAAATCTTCTGATTTCTGTTAGATACTGATAGGATGTAGCTAAAGAGTGACTTGTGCCAAAATTGTATTCTTTAACAAAATCCGGCATTTTTTTTAATTCTTCATCAATTAGATCTAAATATTTCTTTGTTTCCACGTAATAAATTTCTCCTAGCTTAATTTAATAAATTACATGCTTTATTATAAAACAAAACTAGAATGTATGTTTGTGTCGTATATATTTATTATGGGATAGAGGAGGGAGAAAGGTGTTAACTAGATCTAATGAAATAAAATGCCAATTGGGTATTTTTAAAATAAAGTTTCAAAATAGTTTTAAGTAGAAATTTCTGCTTTAATGATAAAAACTTATCTAAGAGATCAAATTTAGTTTTGCTAAAAATCAATATCAATGAATGCAAAATTTTTGAGCTCGATTATCATTTAATTATCGTTCATTAAAATTATAGTTTTAATGAAAGCAACTATAAAATTATTTAACAGTTAGCATGTTTAGAAGTTGAAAAAAATTATGTGAGCAGACTTTTTATACTTAATTTTGAGCAATATTGTTCCAAGCTTTTTATATCTACTTTTAAGATAAAATCAACCAACGATATTACTTTTAAAAGTACTAAAATCGATTGACCTCAAACTACTTATTAATAAAAATACGAATTAAAAATTAAATTGATTAATAATTCTTGGGAAGCTCACAGGCAGCTAAATGATCAATTATACATTAATTTTAATTTTAATGAGCTCTCAAGTGACCAGAGGCAATCTAAAAGCTAAAAGCAAAATTGTTTTGTGTAATTGAATCCTGACTCATTCTGATGGACTATCTTTCAAATTTTTATTTTACTTTACATAATATATATTATACGAAGTTGGATAATGCTAAGTTACAACCACCTTTTATCACTATTTCTTAGTTTATCAGCTCTGTTTATATAGCTGGATCAGTAGTTCATACGCACAATTATCCCATCTCAAATTTCTTAAAAAGTTTATCATGACAAACAAAAGTTGACATTCTGCGAAAATCTATAATTTCATTTTTATACAAAATAATACTGATTACTTATAACTTTAAAAATTAATATGATTACCCGGTCCTTTTCTTATCCATATTAGTTGATTTATTTAAAGTTTCTACGTTACAAGTGTAAAAATATAAATAAAAGCGCTTTCTATCATAGATAAATATATAAAAAATCTAGATTTTAATTTTTTTACTTAAGCGCTTTTCTCCCTTCCACTCCAGCAAGCGAATGCACGCTTTGATATAATATTTGCCACTCTTTCCTTTTTCACTTTAAGTTTAATTATTTGGAGCCTTTTTATTTTATTTTTCCAAAAAATAGCTTACAATACTATGTGGGGTATAGTTTAAAACATTTAGTTTGAGTATAATTTTGCCAATAGCAAGTGTTTTATTCATTATTATTTTTGTTTTACTGTTTATTTCTATAATTAATCTGTTATTATAGAATATGGAATTATTTTTTTGAAAGGGTTGAATTTATTCCATGAGTATAAATTTAGGAAAAGAAATATGTCGCAGGCGGCGTGAACAAAAGTTGACCCAGGAAGATCTCGCTGAATTAAGTGATTTATCGGTTAACTTTATTTCTCGCTTAGAACGTACAAAAAATCAAAATATTAGTATTCAAAAGCTAGACTCCATCGCCAGAGCTTTAAATACAACTACGCCAGATATTATCATGAATGCTTACCGCTTTAAGGAAGTTAAGGTGGAAAATCATCAAGATAATACTCCTGTATTTATTAAGAAGGTTCTTAATGAACTTAGAAAAATGTCACCTGACAAAGCTGAGAGAGTATGTAAATCATTCATTATTTTGGCTAAGGAAATTAACAAAGACTAAAAAAAGCACGAAATAGTTAAAATCTATTTCGTGCTTTTTAAATTACTTAAATGCTTCAGTTAATGGTGGAACAACTTGTTTTTTCCTTGAAACAACTCCAGGTAAGTTGATTTCCGAATCTTTAACTTCACCAAATGCTTTTTCAAATGATGCTACGGCTTCATTTGAACCTATAACTAATGCGGTTGAGTCTGAATCGAGTACATTAGTTATAAGCAACATAAACAAATCATAGCCCTCTGAATTTGCTGAATCTTTCATTGTCTTTAAGAAGGCTTCTTTGCGTTCAAGTGCTTCTGGTAAATCAACTACATTAATTTGAGCTACGCGGACATTCTTACCATTTAATTCAAATGATTTTGCATCTAAATCAATCAGTTCTTCTTCCGATTTACTTGCTATGTTAGTCCCTGCTTTTAGTTCTTCCAAGCCATATTTTTCGTAATCTACACCAGCAATTTCTGCAAGTTCTTTAACAGCTTTTTTATCCCTATCGGTAGTTGTAGGAGATTTTAGCAATAATGTGTCAGAAATGATGGCTGAAAGCATGATGCCAGCGATATTCTTAGGAATTTCAACTTTAAAATGCTTATAAAGACCAAACATAATTGTACTAGTGCAGCCTACAGGTTCAGCAAGATAAAATAAAGGCATACTGGTGTTAAAATTCATAATTCTGTGGTGATCAACAACATGTGTTACAGTAACCTGATCAATGTCTGATACACTTTGTTGTGGTTCATTATGATCAACGAGCATTACTTCTTTAACTTCATTTGCTGCTGTTTTGATTACTCTTGGTGCTTTAAAACCAAACTTTTTTAAAGCAAAAGCTGTTTCATCATTAGGTTCGCCTAAAGCAACCGCTTCTGTGTTGTAACCAAGCTTATTCTGCAAATATGAATAAGCAATTGCTGTACCAATTGCATCTGTGTCAGGATTTTGATGACCAAAGACCAATTCTTTTTCCATTAGATTTCCTCTTTTTCTTTTTAAAATTTTACTTTATTATAGTTTACCTAATAAAGGCTATTCTTGACAGAATAAATCATAAATTTTTCGTCTGACAGCAAAATTTTTACAAGATTATTTAACAACGTCAGGCTTCTAAAAATTTCTTAAATTCTTTCAAAAAGTTCTGTATACGTGGAACTTCTCTTTTCCCTTTGCGATAGATAAGCGAAATGTTAAGTTTCTTGATACCTTTTAAAAACACAGGTACTAAATTAATTTGACTTTGATTTAAGCTATAGTAAGAGTTACTTACAATTGTGTCATACCCTGTGTCTTGTGCTGTATCAACCATCTCTTTGGTGGAAGTGAAAGTTAATGGAACAGTCAAACCGTTTCTCGCATTCATCTTATTGCCAAGTTTGCCTTTAAGTATCTGAGTTAAATAAAAATTATCAGGATAAAGAACCCACTTTTTCCCTAAAAACTTAGAAACTGGATATGAACTACCTGCTTCAAGATTTTTATCATGAGTTAAGATGGTTAGCCTGTCTTGAGTAACTTTCATTAATTCATACTGGCTTTGTATATTTGACTGACTCTTTTTAGTGGTTTCAGGGAGATAAAGCATTGCTAAATCAACCAAATTATTGTCAAGATTATACCAAAGATCTTTACGATTAAAATATGATACGTTGATAGTTATATTGGGATAATTTTTATTGAACTCAACCAAAAATTTCCTAAGAAGTTCATAATTAATACTTTCTAAAACGCCAATTGCAATATTGCCTTTATCAGCTTGCGTAAACTCCTGTATATCACTAACAACAGAGTTAATAGTTCCAAGCAACTTGATTGCTCCAGTCTGCAACTGTTTCCCTGCTTCCGTCAAGTAAAGTTTTTTACCCATCTGACCAAACAACGGGGTTCCAATTGCATGTTCAATTTTCTTTATTTGCTGAGTTAAAGCCGGTTGGGTAATACCAAGTATCTGAGCAGCTTGGGTGTAGTTCATGGTATCAATTAATTGCAAAAAATAATGTAAGGATTTGGTTGAGAGTATTGTATCTGTTTTAGGCATAAGATTATTCCTTCTATCTTAACAATAATGTTGCTCTATTTATATGCTATTATCAATCAAAAACCCCTTTGTGTCAAAGTATTATTTAAAGCTGTTAAAGCACCTCCATAAATTATTGATATCATTAAATAAATAAAAAATTATTCAGCACCTAAAGGCCGACCCAACTTTATATTAACTGGCTGGCCATCACTTGTCGTATCCAAGACAAAAGAGCCGTTAGAATACCTATCACCGAGCGGATAATCTTTAGTTGAAAGTTTTATGTGCCGTTTACTTGTTGTTGTAATCAGCAGATTATGTTCTTGGCCATATGAAATAATTGCTGCAATACGGTGAGGTTTAGTTTTAAGTTCTCTTAAAACTAATACCCCTCGTTTGGCACGAGATACTTTATTGACTAATTCAGCTTTAAATTGTTTGAATGCTCCCCTTTGAGTAATTATACCGACGCGAATTAAGTCAAGATAATCAGGATTTATTACTACATATGAAACTACATAGTCATCATCCTTTAAATTCACAGATTTTACTCCAAATGATTTTGCACCTGATGCTGGAATTTCAGTTAAATCATAACGAACTGCATAGGCTTTATGCGTAAATAAAATAATTTCATTATTGCTATCAGGTTTTACTAAATCAACACGAATAATCCTACTGTCTACTTTTTTCATTTTCATTGCAGTAATGGCACGTGAACGATAAGTTCTAGTAGGCTGGAGATTACTTAGTTCCAACTGTTTTATATAACCATCATTAGTTGCCATTAAAAAGTTTAATTTTTGATTTAATTGGTCAAAGTCAAAAACGCGAATAATATTTTCATCCTCGCTTAAGCCAATTTCTTGAGATAAGTGTTGGCCTGTTTCTTTCCACTTAGTTTCGACTAACTCATTTACTGGTCTATAAATGACATTACCACGGTCAGTGAACAGATATAGATTTGTTAACGTGGACAATGTCTTTTCAAAAACAACATCATCCCCACTCGGCAAACCATTATCCTCATCATCGCTTGACTGCCAGGAACGAAGAGACGATCTCTTCAAGTAACCGTCACGACTGATTAAAACGCGTACTTGCTCATCTGCCACTAATGCTTTTTCATCAATTTGAATCTTAGCGGTTTCAGATGAAATTTCAGTGCGCCGTGGATTGCCAAATTCCTTCTTAACTGTCGTTAATTCCTTAATTATTTCCTTTTCTAAAATCTTTTTATTAGACAAAAGTTCTTTAAAACGAGCTATTTTTTTATTCAGCTCGCTTTGCTCTTTAACTAAAGCATTAACGTCAGTATTGGTTAACCTGTACAATTGTAAAGACACAATTGCCTCAGCCTGCCGAGCAGTAAACTTAAACTTGTCTGATAGATTTTTCTTTGCTTCCGCCTTATTTTTAGAAGCTCGGATAATCTTAATTACTTTGTCCAGGATATCCATGGCATGGATCAAACCTTGAATAATTTCCAGACGCTCTTCTGCTTTATTTAAATCAAACTTCGTCCTCTTGATTACTACGTCTTTTTCATGTTCTAAGTAAGAAGACAGTATATGTTTTAAACCAACTTGCATTGGTGTCATATGGTCAATGGCAACCATATTAAAATTATAGGAAACTTGCAATTCAGTATTCTTGAATAAATAATTCAGAATATTTTGTGCATCAGCCCCCTTTTTTAATTCCACTACAATTGATAAACCATGACGGTCAGTTTCATCACGCACTTCTGCTATGCCGTCAATTTCTCTATTAAGACGGATTTCATCCATTTTCTTAACTAACAGGGCTTTATTAACAGCAAAAGGTATCTCCGTGATGACAATTTCTTCGCGATGCCCTCTTATTTCCTGAATTGAACTTTTTGCTCTTACCTGAATGCGTCCTCGTCCTGTTTCATAGGCTTCACGTAATCCCTTTTGCCCTAAAACAATCGCACCTGTAGGAAAATCTGGGCCTTTGACAAAATGCATTAGATCATCAAGACTGGCATCAGGATTCTTTAGCAAATAAATAGTAGCATCAATTACCTCAGTTAAGTTGTGCGGTGGAATTTCAGTTGCGTAACCAGCCGAAATACCCGTCGAGCCATTAACTAATAAATTAGGGAATCGAACAGGTAAAACCGTTGGCTCATACTCAGTGTCATCGAAGTTCAAAACCATGTTGACTGTATCTTTATCAATATCTTGCAGTAACATGTTGGAAATCTTGCTTAAACGTGATTCGGTATAGCGCATTGCAGCGGGGCCATCGCCATCCATTGAACCGTTGTTACCGTGCATTTCAATTAGTGGTTCGCGCATTTTCCAGTCCTGAGAAAGGTGAACTAGGGCACCATAAATAGAACTGTCACCATGGGGATGGAAATTACCCATGATATTTCCTACAGCTTTGGCAGCCTTTTTAAATGGCTTGTCGTAGGTATTATTATCCTGGAACATAGCGTAAAGGATTCTTCTTTGCACCGGTTTTAAACCGTCACGAATATCCGGTAAGGCACGTTCCTGAATAATATATTTGGAATATCTGCCAAATCGCTCACCCATGACCTGCTCAAGGGGCATTTCACGAATTCGTTCTTTTATAGCCATCAATTAAAAACCTCTTTATTCATTTTCTTCTTCCAAAATTGAAGTGTTATCCCCAAGTCTGAACTTAACATTTTCTTCAATCCACTTTCGCCTGGCACCTGCTTTGTCACCCATTAGTGTGGTCACACGACGTTCAGCCAAGGCAGCATCATCAATTTTTACCCGAATAAGCAACCTGGTTTCTGGGTCCATAGTTGTTTGCCACAACTGTTCGGCATTCATTTCACCAAGACCTTTAAAGCGTTGTAAAGCATAACCACGACCCATTCTCTTTTCATCGGCAGCCAGTTCTTCATCAGTCCAGGAATATTTTACCTGAGCCTTTTTGCCGCGCCCTTTTTGCAAACGATAAAGAGGAGGTAAAGCAATATAGACTTTGCCATGCTCAATCATTGGTCTCATATACCGGTAGAAAAAGGTTAATAATAGAATCTGAATGTGGGCACCATCATCATCGGCGTCCGTCATGATAATTACTTTATCGTAATTTGAGTCTTCAACTTTAAATTCAGCACCTACGCCGGCACCAATAGTGTAAATCATGGTGTTGATTTCTTCATTCTTAAATATGTCCTGGAGTTTTGCTTTTTGGGTGTTTAAAACTTTTCCCCGTAAAGGCAATATTGCCTGGAACTTACGGTCTCGACCCTGCTTTGCGGAACCTCCGGCCGAGTCCCCCTCAACTAGAAATAATTCATTTTTCTTAGGGTTGCGTGATTGAGCTGGTGTTAATTTGCCGGAAAGAACCTCTTTTTTGCGCCTTTTTTTACCGTTTCTACTTTCGTTACGAGCTTTTTTGGCGGCTTCACGCGCATCCCTTGCTCTTTGTGCCTTTTTCACCAGCTCTTGAGCCAGTTCACCTTTTTCCATTAGGTAATAAGACATTTTTTCATAAACGATGGCATCAACAACTGATCTGGCTTGAGGAGTACCCAGTTTACCCTTTGTCTGCCCTTCAAATTCCAGTAACTCTTCTGGAATTTTAACTGATAATACGGCACTTAGACCTTCACGGTAATCAGAGCCATCAATATTTTTGTCTTTCTTACCTAACAGTCCTTGTTTTTTGGCATAGTCATTAAAAGCACGAGTAAAGCCAGTTCGTGCACCTACTTCATGACTGCCACCATCTGATGTACGCACATTATTTACAAAAGAAACCAGGTTTTCGGAATAACTGTCACTATATTGTCCGCTAAACTCAACCTCAATTTCGTCCTGTTTACCGGAAAAATAAAAAATATCGCTTAAAGTATCTTTACCCTCATTCAGATAGGATACAAATGCTTTAATACCATCATCATATTTAAAATCATCATGATGTTGGGGTTCTCGTTCATCTACTAAGACAAAGCGCACACCTTTAAGCAAGAAAGCTGATTCACGTATGCGTTCTTGAATAGTTTCATATTTATATTTAATAGTCGAAAAAATTTTCTCATCTGGTCTAAAAGTAATGGTGGTACCTGTAGGTTCCATAGTTTTGCCTAAGCGCTTCAAGGTGCCAATGGGGTAACCACCATCTTTAAACTCTTCTTCGTATGCGATGCCATCCCGTATAACTTTAACATCCATATAACTGGAAAGAGCATTAACAACAGAGGAACCTACTCCGTGAAGTCCACCGGAAGTTTTGTAATTTTGCTCGGTAAATTTACCACCAGCATGCAAGACGGTCAGGATGACTTCAATTGTGGGCTTGCCTGACTTATGCATACCTGTAGGCATCCCTCGACCAAAATCACGTACCGTTACACTGTTATCCTGATGAATTGTCACGTCAATTTCTTTACCAAATCCAGCCATTGCCTCATCTACTGAATTATCTACGATTTCATAGATAAGCTGATTAAGACCATGAACATCAGTTGATCCAATATACATACCTGGCCTTTTCCGTACAGCTTCCAGGCCATGAAGAATTTGAATTGATGAGTCATCATAAGAATTTGTTTTTTTACTTGTTTTTGCCAAATAGACTCCTCCAGTTAAAAATCATTTATTATTTTCATCCTCTTATTCTGTAAACTCTGATAAAATAGCATTAGACTTTAAGAGAGCAGGATTATCAATGATAAACTTAAATTTAATTCTGATATTTATTCTAGCATATTTAATAGGTTCGTTTCCCACAGGCGTGATTGTCGGCAAGATATTTTTTGCAGAAGATATTAGAAACTATGGCTCTGGCAATATCGGAACCACTAACTCTTTTCGCGTTTTTGGGCCACTTGCAGGTAGTCTAGTATTAATTGTTGATGTTCTCAAAGGAACGTTAGCCACAAATTTACCCAGAATTTTCCATATTAATGCTCCTAAATATTTTTTGTTAATATCAGGTGGTTTAGCAATTCTGGGGCACACGTTTTCCATTTTTCTCAAATTTAAAGGTGGCAAGGCCGTAGCAACCAGTGCTGGACTTTTTTTGGGCTACAACCTGAAATTTTTTGGTGTCTGCGCCCTCATTTTCTTGCCACTAGTTTTTATCACGTCTTATGTCAGTTTATCTAGTTTAATTGCAGTCGTCTTAATATTCATTGTAACCTTCTTTTTTCATGATGTTTTTCTGGAGATAATTGTGGGCTGCATCATGATTATCTTATTTATCCGCCACAGAAGCAATATTAAACGATTATTGCACCACCAGGAGAATATTATTCCTTTTGGCTTGTGGTACTGGTATAAAAAAAAGCACCATAAATTATAGTTGCATATTAGATAAATATGGCTAACAATTTCAGCTAGCTATTTTATTATAAACATAAGAACGCTTGTTCGCAAGAGCAATTTTTGTTGAAATTAATAAGACTGTAAAAAGGAAGCCCACGGGGGCTTCCTTTTTAATTTATATAATTTACTTATTAAAACTTATTCATCTTGATCATGAAAAGCCATACTAAAGCCAGCTGTAAAAGTATCACCAGCTTCAAGGTGATTCATGCCGTATTTGTCTTCCAATTTTTGGTTAGTATCAGTGCGATCAGCTATACCCCACCATGGTTCAATACAGACATAATCAGCAGTCTTAGGGAATTGGGACCACACACCGACAAAGGGAGCATCCCTTAACCAAACATTTACATGAAAGTTATTGGCATCCGTTCTTAAAGATATCCGATTGTCATGACCCCGCATTTGAAAAATCAAGGCATCATCTTTAAACAGATGATCACTTAGGGTAATCAAACTGTTAGTTGAGGCCAGCGATCGATTAGGCCAGTCTAAAAATGCTCCTTTAAGAGGAATACGAACGCGCGCACGAGAAGGCTTAGTACTAAAGTAAAAATCTTCCTTAGACAATGTTTTGCTTGTTGGAATGTTAAAGCCGGGATGTCCCCCAATGCCAAAAATCATTTCGCTATCTGACTTATTAACAACTGAAAAATTTTCTTCTAGTAGATTATTAAGCAGGTTATAGTTCACGCGCAACTCAAATTTAAATGGATAAACTTCCCTGGTCTTTGCAGAATCTGTCAGCAAAAAAGTGATGCTTTCGCCCGTATGTCGCTCAACTTTAAATTCTGAATCTCGTGCAAAACCATGTTGAGTTAAGTGGTATGTTTTGCCCTGATAAGTATATTCATCATTTTTAAGTTTTCCCACAATGGGAAAAAGTATGGGAGCATGCCTTTGCCAAACTTCAGGATTAGCCTGCCAAATATATTCATATCCGCTATGTAAACTTTTTACACTTTGCACTTCAGCACCCTTACTGGCAATTTCAACCTGTAAGATGCTATTTTTGATAGTGTAATTCATGCTTAATCATCACCTTTGTTAAAGAATGAACTTAGTTAAATCTTTATTTGTTATTATATCACTAAGTTTTTCGTTAACGTATGCTTCAGTCACCGTAATTTCGCCCATAGACATATCTGGACCTTCATACAAAACATCTTCCAGTAACTTCTCAAGAATTGTTGACAATCTTCTGGCACCAATGTTGTCAGTTCCCTGGTTTACGTCATAAGCAATTTGAGCAATCCGATCAACTGCTTCCTGTGTAAAGACTAATTTTATTCCGTCAGCTTTCATCAAGGCTACATATTGTTCTAAAAGTGAATCCTCAGGATCCTTGAGAATTTTAACAAAATCGTCTTTTGATAATGCATTAAGTTCGACCCTAATTGGAAAACGACCTTGTAATTCAGGAATTAAATCGCTTGGTTTGGATTCAGAAAATGCTCCAGCAGCGATAAAGAGAATGTGGTCAGTTGCTACAGGACCATATTTAGTTTGAACAGTTGAACCCTCTACAATTGGTAAAATATCTCTTTGCACACCTTCACGTGATACTTCACCGGAAGTTTTCTTATTGCCGGCAGTAATTTTATCTATTTCATCAATAAAAATAATGCCGTTATTTGCTGTACGCTCAATAGCTTTTTGATAAAGAGAGTCATAATCGATCATCTTGTGGGATTCTTGCTGAATTAATACTTCACGGGCATCTTTAACTGCTAAAGTACGTTTAATTTTCTTTTTAGGAACCAAATCGTTAAGCATTGAACTCATATCAATTCCCATTTGTCCCATCATGTCACCCATGGGATTTACTTTAGGAGCTTGTTCAACCTCGATAGTGACCTCTCTATTTTCAAGTAAACCCTTGTTTAGCTGCTCAGACACAGTAAGACGCTGATTACGAACATCATCGGTTATTTCTTCCTGGTCTGCGTCAGAGGACTGATTATTATTCTGACCTCCTGACATGAGCATTGACATCATATCTTGCCATTCCTGCATCTGATTTTTTCTTTTGTCCTGCTTGATTCCGGGAACAAGCAAACGTACTAAAATTTTGTTAGCCTCTTTAGTTGCTTGAGTGCGAACCCGGTCAAATTGATCTTTTTCTTCCATGCGCACTGCTTCATTTACTAAATCGCGCACCATTGATTCAACATCACGACCGACATAACCAACTTCAGTAAATTTGGTAGCTTCCACTTTGACAAATGGTGCATTAACAATCGCTGCTAATCTTCTGGCAATTTCTGTCTTCCCAACTCCTGTGGGGCCTGCCATTAACAGGTTTTTAGGTGTGATATCTTCCTGCATTTTTTTTGGCAGCTGCATTCTGCGATAACGATTATAAAGAGCCACAGCAACTGCTTTTTTAGCTTCATCTTGACCTATAATGTATTCATTAAGTAAATTAACAATTTGCTTTGGTGTTTTTGTTTCCATATTATTTTTCTGCCTCGTTTTTTACAATTCGTCAGTGATAATCTGATTATCAGTAAAAATATCAATTCCAGAAGCTATTTCAACAGCTTCATGAGCAATTTCGCTGGCACTCATATTGGACGAATGTCTGGTCATTGCAATGGCTGCAGCCTGAGCGAAGTTACCACCAGAACCAATAGCAACCACATTTTCGTCAGGTTCAAGCACTTCACCATTGCCAGAAATTAATAAAAGGTCCTTGTCGTTAAAAGCAATAAGCATGGCCTCCAGTTTTTGTAAAGTAGCATCTTTACGCCAGGCTTGAGCCATTTCCACAGCAGCTCTGCGCAAATCGCCCCCAAAAGCTTCTAATTTTCCTTCAAGCATGTCCTGCAAACTGACTGCATCGGCTACGCCTCCAGCAAAGCCAATTACAACCTGATCGTGATAAATTCGTCTAATCTTTTTAGCGGTAGATTTGGCAATTACTTTTTCACCCAAGGTTACCTGTCCATCTCCCGCAATTGCGGTTTTCCCATTAAATTTTACTGAACATATTGTTGTCATTTTTTTGCCTCGTCTTTCTTATCGTTGCGAGTAAAGTACTTTTCATAATTTGCCTGTAAGTGGCTCATAGTCACGTGAGTATATATTTGAGTGGTAGATAAATTATCATGACCCAAAAGTTCCTGTACACTGCGTAAATCTGCGCCGTTATTCAACATTGCCGTAGCAAAGGAATGGCGCAATTCATGCGGATGTACCTTACCGTTAATGCCAGCCTCATTAAAAATCTTTTGCATAATATATTCGATGCCACGATCCGTTAATGGTTTGCCTTTGTTATTTAGAAAAACATAATTTGAATCATCAGCACCGTTTACAAGTTGATTTCTACCATTTTCCCAATAATTAACAAAGGCAGCTTTAGTTTTATCATCAAACGCAACGTACCTGTCTTTATTACCTTTACCGTGTACCAAAATTATCTTTAAATCTAAATCTACTTGTTTTCTTCTTAAACTGCTTACCTCGCTAACCCTCATCCCAGTAGTATAAAATAATTCAATTAATGCCAAATTACGCAAAGTCAAGGGGTCATTTCCACTTAAAGAGTCAAATACCTGTTTCATTTCTGTTGCATAAAAAAACTGGGGCAATTTGCGTTCTTTAGTGCGCAAAACAATTGTTTGCGTTGGATCTATTTTAACAATTTTTCGTCTAGTTAAAAAGTGATAAAACGACCTGAGGCTGGACATTTTACGGGCTTGCGTCGAACGCGCTAATTTACGTTCTGTTAAGTTTTGTAAAAAAATTTCAACATCACGTCTATTTATTTTTGACCAACCATTAAAGCCGCCATTTTCCTGCCAAAATTTTTTTGCTTCCAGTAAATCCGTTTGATAAGACATTATTGTTTTGGGACTATATTGACGTTCAATACGCAAATATGAAGTAAACAGCTCTACCTGCTCATCTTTTTTAGCGTCCATCTTAATGCAGCACTTCCTGTTGAAATTCCTTAAGACATTCTAGACCGCGTTGGCTGATTTTTAAGTGGCGCTCTTTCTTGTTGCGCACTTTAGAACCTTCAAGTCCCGGAATTAATGCAAAACTGGCATTCATAGGTTGAAAATGCTTGATGTCAGCAGTAGTTACGTAATTAGCCATTGATCCTAAAGCTGTTAGTTTAGGAAAAGCAACCGGTTCTTGACCACTGGCTCTTCTAGCAGCGTTAATGCCAGAAACCAGGCCACTGCCAGCACTTTCAACATAGCCTTCAACTCCAGTCACTTGTCCCGCAAAAAACAATCCAGGTTGCTTTTTAGCCTCATATGTAGCAGATAATACGGCTGGTGAAGCCATATAGGTATTGCGATGCATTTTGCCGTATCTGATAAAACGAGCATGAGCCAGACCAGGAATCATGGAAAAAACTCGTTTTTGTTCACCATATTTCAGATGAGTCTGAAAGCCAACGATGTTATACATTGAGGCTACGGCATTATCTTGTCTAAGCTGAACAACTGCATAGGGAGTTTTTCCCGTAGCTGGATTTTCCAATCCTACAGGTTTAAGTGGACCAAAAAGCATAGTTTTCATACCTCTTTCAGCCATAACTTCAATCGGCATACAGCCCTCAAAAACATCACTGTTTTCAAAGCTGTGAACTTCTGCAGTCTCCGCACTAACCAATTCCCGAGCAAATCTTTCATATTCTTGCTTTGTCATAGGACAATTTAGATATGCAGCTTCACCTTTGTCATAGCGAGATTTCTTATAGACGATATCCATATCAATCGAATCAGCCGCAATTATAGGTGCCGCTGCATCAAAAAAGTGCAAACTTTCATTACCTGAAAACTTCTGTATCTCTTCCGCCAGTTTATCACTTGTCAAGGGGCCAGTAGCAATAATTGCAATACAATCTTGCGGAATCTGGGTAATCTCTTCGGTATGAAAATTAATATTTGACATTGCATTAAGCTTACTGGTCACATAATCACTGAACTGCTCTCTGTCAACTGCTAATGCTCCACCAGCAGGTACCTGGGAATGATCAGCAGCTGCCATAATAAGCGAATCAAGCTGCCGCATTTCTTCTTTTAATAAACCTACAGCATTAGATAACTGATTTGAACGCATTGAGTTTGTGCACACCAATTCAGCCAGCTTGTCTGTTTTATGCGCCGGGGTCATTTTTTTAGGACGCATTTCGTAAAAATCAACAGCAATTCCACGCTTTGCTAGTTGCCAGGCTGCCTCACTTCCGGCCAGACCGCCTCCAATTACAGTAACTTTTTCTGGCATATGATCATATTCCTTTACTAAAATTATTTTACTTTATATACAAGAATATCATCAAATCATGACTGATCTGATGATATTAACATAAATTTAACTTTCTACAGTATCTTTTTCAGCACTTGTTTCTTCTTTATAATCGCCATTTGGACAAAGAACAACAGGTCCTTTTTTATTTCTTTTTTCAACTAGAAAATGGCCACAGTTAGGACAATTTCGGTTAATAGGCTTGTCCCAAGAAACAAAGTCACAATCAGGGTAACGTGAACAGCCATAAAACTTGCGGTTACGCTTTGATTTTTTTTCAATCACGTCACCTTTGCCGCATTTCGGACAAATAACGCCAACCTTTTTTACAATTGCCTTTGTATTGCGACAATCTGGGAAACGTGAGCAGGCGTAAAATTTACCATAGCGTCCCATTTTAATAACCATCGGCGCACCACAGATATCACAATTGAAACCGGCAGGCTCATCTTTTATTTGCACCTTTTTGATATCAGCGTCAGCTTTATCTAGCTCCTTTTTAAAGGGATGATAATAATCATCAATTACTTTAACCCAATTTTTCTTGCCTTCTTCAATTCCGTCAAGATCATTTTCCAATTGCGCAGTAAAATCAATGTTAACAATGTCAGGGAAAAATTTCTCAATTAAATTATCTACAATTTCTCCCAGTTCAGTCGGGACAATTGCTTTACCGTCTAATTTAACATAATAACGACGTTGAATCGTATCAATAGTTGGTGCATAAGTGGAAGGACGACCAACACCATTTTCTTCTAGCGAATGGACTAAACTGGCCTCAGTGTATCTTGCAGGGGGCATGGTGAAATGTTGTTTATTATCAGATTTAGCTAGTTTAACTTTATCTCCGTCGTTTAATTCAGGTAATTCAACATTTTTTTCCTGTTGATTATCATAAACTTTTGTGAAGCCGGCAAATTTCATTTTTGAGCCAGTAGTCCTGAATATCACTCCGTTTTGCGTAATATCTGCTCTTACTGTGTCGTAAACAGCTGGAGTCATCTCACTGGCCAAAAATCTTGACCAAATTAATTTATACAAGCGATATTGTTCAGTAGTTAAAACTGCTTTGAGGGACTCTGGGGTGCGATAAACACTGGTTGGCCTGATTGCTTCATGGGCATCTTGAGCATCCTCTTGATTTTTGAAATGGCGCGCTCCTTTAGCAGCATACTCTTTACCATAATTTTCATTTAAAAATTTAGAGGCTTCCGCCTGTGCAATTGGGGATGTCCGTTTAGAATCAGTTCTCATATAGGTAATCAAACCGACTGTACCCTGTTTACCCAGGCTAATGCCTTCATAAAGCTGCTGGGCAATGCTCATCGTTCTCCTCGTACGATAATTTAGACGTTTGTTTGCTTCCTGCTGCATTGTCGAAGTTGTAAAGGGAGCGGCAGGCTGACGTCGACGCTCACGTTTAACAACATTTTCGACTTGAAAGTTCTTCTTTTTATCAATTTTAGCCAAAACTTTTTTGACAGAATCATTATGGGGTAAATCAGTCTTTTTGCCATTAATACCCCAAAACTGACCTGTGAAAGTCTTTTTTAATTTCTTAAATTCTGCCTCAATTGTCCAATATTCCTGTGGCTTAAAATTTTTGATCTCTTTTTCGCGATCAATTACCAATTTTAATGCAACTGACTGAACACGTCCGGCACTCAAACCTTTTTTGACCTTTTCCCACAAAATTGGCGAGAGCGAATAACCAACAATTCTGTCTAAAATACGGCGAGCTTGTTGAGCATTGACAGTATCCATGTCAATAGTTCTAGGGTTCTTAAAACTGTTTTTAACAGCGTCCTTTGTTACCTCATTGAACGTAACCCGATTTTTATCCTTTTGATCTAAATTGAGCACATGAGCAACATGCCAAGCAATTGCTTCACCTTCACGGTCTGGGTCAGATGCCAAATAAACATCTTTGGCTTTTTTAGCTTCCGACTTAAGTTCCTTAATGGTATCGCCTTTACCCCTAATAGAAATATATTTTGGCTTATAATTATTATCAAAATCAATTCCCATTTGCGACTTAGGCAAGTCACGAATATGACCTTTAGAAGCAATTACACGATAATTACGTCCTAAATATTTTTCAATTGTTTTAGCTTTAGCAGGAGACTCAACTATTACTAGTGTCTTCTTACGTTTCTTTGGCTTTGATTTAGTAGGCATCAAAAGCCTCCTCATTTAAATTCTTTTTTAAATACTCATTTGAGAATAGAATATTTAACTACTAATTGTCAAATCTTTCAAGTTGCAAGTCAAAATCAGTGATTGGATAAGCACCTGCTTGAATTAGTTTATTGGGTCCTTGAGAAAGTTCACTGGTAATAGGACCTGGTAAAGCATAAATGTCCCGATTTTCTTGTAGAGCTAGGTTTGCTGTAATTAGAGAACCTGACTTCTGCTTTGCCTCAGTAACAATTACACTGTCAGCTATTCCAGCCAAAATTCTGTTTCGCTGGGGAAATCTATAAGGCCTGGGTGGAGTATCAGGCAAATATTCACTCACTAATAAGCCTTTTTGAGCAATTTCTTTTTGCACATGTTGGTTTATTTGCGGATAAAAATGGTTTAACCCATTACCAACCACCGCAATTGTTTGACCGTTAAATTTTAGTGCTGCCTTATGTGCCATAACGTCCACGCCCTTAGCTAGTCCACTAGCAATAATAAAATCATCTTTTATTAGATTAGGCACAAGTTTATTCAAAACCAAGTTGCTATAATTAGTGGCTTGACGGGAACCTACAATTGTAACGATTTTTTGCTGAAGTAATTCCAAATTCCCTTGTAAAAACAAAATTAAAGGTGGCTGATAAATTTGACGTAGCTTTTCGGGATATTCCTCGTCAAAAAAGCTAATAACCCGACATTGCTTTTCTATTCTTCTGATCATTTTATCCGCATATCTGTCATTATAAGCATTCAGACAGACTTTTATCAAATTACTGGTCAAATTTAAGTTTTTAATAGTCTGAATATCAATATCAGCAAGTTGCAACTGACTAGCAACTTGTAACATCTTAACATATCCAATACCTTTTTGTAATTTTAAGCGCAAAAGAAAATTGGTAATCTTCATAAAAAACCTCCTAAATACAAATACGTAAAAAGGAGGCATATTTTTTTATTTATAAAAAGAATTCACTGGTGCAAATGTTTTTCGGTGAATTGGCGTTGGACCATATTTTGCCAATGCTTGAAGATGAGCTTGAGTGCCATAGCCAGCATTTTCATCAAAATGATACTCAGGATAAATTTTGGCATAGTCTGCCATCAAGTTATCCCTGAAAACTTTGGCAACAATTGAAGCAGCAGCAATTGAATTTGATTTGGCATCACCCTTTATTAGCCGAACCTGCGGCAATTGAACTGGTACCTGCATAGCATCAACAAGCAAAGCGTCAGGCTTGACGTCTAAATTCTTGACAGCTTCAGCCATTGCCAAACGATCTGCTTCATAAATATTTATTTCATCAATCACTTGCGGACTTTTTAGGCCGATTGCCACACTAACCGCTTCCTTTAAAATTAAGGGAAATAATTCTTGGCGGCGCTTGGCACTTAATTTTTTAGAGTCATTGACATCTGTCAAATCAAAATTGTCATCAATAATTACGGCGGCTGTCACAACAGGACCAGCTAATGGTCCTCTGCCGACTTCATCTACCCCTGCAACAAGCTCTTTTTTGGCCCAAAAAGTTTTTTCATAAGCAAACCTTTTTATGAAAGCAGCTTTTTTCTTGGCCAATTTTTGCTGGCGATTATGGTAACTTAGCAAGAGCTTTTGAACACCGACACGTGTATCATTTTCTAAAATTTTTAAATCTTCTGGATTGACTGAGCCCTGTGCCAGTAATTTTTTTATTTCAACAATTGTCATAACCGATCCAAAGTAATCCTTCCTACTTTTCCTTTACGCAATCTTTGCAATAAATACATAGAGAAACGATCATAATCGTCACGCATACCATATTCCTCGGTCAGTGCCAGAAGCAGATCAGTATCACTGATATTTTGAATTTCTTCTTTGGAAGTTCTAGCAAACTTGCTTAAATCATTTAAATAGTGTTTACGTAACTTTGCTAATAAAAATAAGGCAACATCATCAGCGCTAAAAACAGTATCCTTAATTGCTCCAAGTGCTGCAAGCTTTAGTCCGACTGTTTGATCTTCGAATTTAGGCCACAGAATGCCGGGTGTATCTAAAATTTGAATATTATCGGCTGTTTTGAGCCAATTTTGTCCTTTGGTTACGCCAGGCTTATTACCAACCTGGGTCACATTGCGACCAACAAGACGGTTAATAATTGTGGACTTGCCACAATTGGGAATTCCAGCTATTGCAACTCTGATAACAGGACTAGTTGCACCTTTTTGTTGTAATTTTTTAATTTTCGCTCCAGCAGCTTTTTTAATCATCTTCACTAACACTTGCATGTTAGTATTATGAAGAGAATCCAAGGCCATCACAAACTTACCCTTAGTGGTAAATTTTTTTTGCCATCTTTTAGTCATCACTGGATCTGCCAAATCAGCTTTATTCAAAATAATTAAATGTGGTTTGTCACCAACAAGTTTTTCGATCATCGGATTGCGTGACGATTGAGGAATACGTGCATCTAAAACTTCTATAATGACATCAATTAAATTCATTTTATCTTCAAGTTGATTGCGAGCTTTATTCATATGCCCGGGATACCACTGAATATTAACCATTTTTTGCCTTTCTTACGCTAAAAGGGCCCCTTATCACTTGGGAGCCCTAGTTTAATACGTCATCTTTTCACGATACATTTGATATGCTTTGTCAAAAATGCTCATGCTTGGTAAATAACCACCATTAAGCTCAAGATAATCAGATAATTTTTCATAATTCTGCTCTTGTTTAGGAAAAGTCTGGTCATTTTGCGCATTATTTGCAAACTGTGCAACTTCATCATTTGAATCAGCATTCCGCTGAGTCATTAAATAGCGATAAAAGCTCTCTCTATATGCCAATTTTTACTCCGTATAATATAAAACTGCATAAGCACCCATCCCTGCGTGCGTTGCAATAATAGGACTGGTTTCTCGCACTAAAACATCAATTTTGGAATTAATATCTTTAATTTTTTGGGCAAAATCAAGCAGCTTTTGCGGTGTGCTGCCCGTTGCAACGTATGAGATACCGACTTCCTTGATTTTTTCTTTGTTGGCCTCAATTTCATCTAAAATGCGTTTATCAAAAGCTAAAGAAAATTTTTTGCCTCTTCCTTTTTTTGCAATTTTTAAATGACCATTCGGCATTTGCAATTCAATGTGTATATTAAGCATGTTGACAATTTTACCAGCTAAAGGACCTAGGCGTCCACCTTTAACCACATTTTCTAAATTGACAATAAGTAAATGCAAACGCTGCGTTTTTTTAATTTTTTCAATATGAGCCAAAATTTCAGGAATACTTTTGCCAGCGGCAATATCCCGTGCAGCGGCTAATACCTGAAAGCCTTCAGAGCGGTCAGTTAATTCAGAGTCAACTATATGTACCAAATCTGATTTACCAGTTAGCTTGACTGCCTGACGAGCTGCATCAATTGTACCGCTTAATACCTTCGCCAAAAATATACCAATGACTTCGCTACCATCTTTAGTTAACTCATTAATCGCATCAACCATGGTTCCTATAGGCGGTTGGCTCGTAGTTGGCAACTTTTTAGATTCACTCATTTTTTGGACAAATTGCTGCCGGGTTATTTCCACCCCATCAAGATAAGTATCACCATCGATTGTGACCGATAAAGGCACAACGGTAATATGATATTTTTTAATTTCTTCCGGTGTTAACTGCGCAGAAGAATCAGTCAAAATTTTAATTTCTGACAACGTACTCGCCCTCAATTCTGATTTGATGTTCTCATTTATGATAGAATGTGAACTGTGTTAATTATAAATTATTATAGCAAAAAAACTAGCAAAAAAAAGAAAGCGAACAAACTGTTTCATGATGAAATTGCAAAAAATTTGGCAAGAACCTGCACAAAGATCCAAAACTTATTACCTAGTAGATAATATTCTCAGTGCTGTCACGCATGGAATTGGTTTTTGCCTGGCAGTTGCCGGATTAGTACTTTTAATTATCAAAGCTGTTTCAACACATAGTCCATTGAGAATTGTTACATTTACTATTTATGGCTCCTGTTTGCTTCTGCTTTATCTTTTCTCTACACTTTTCCATAGTCTCATTTTCACTCGGGCTCGCAATGTTTTTCAAATTTTTGATCATTCATCAATTTTTTTGTTAATTGCAGGATCGTATACTCCCTTTTCCTTAGTAGCAATAGGTGGCAAATGGGGCATACTTTTATTTGCTCTGGTCTGGATAATTGCAATATTTGGTATCATTTACTACATTTTTAATCGAGGTAAACATGTCATATTAGATACTATTTTATATGTAGCCATGGGCTGGTTGGTGATTTTAGCTGGTAACCATTTGTATGTGCGACTCAGCCCTGTTGGATTTTGGCTTTTAGTTAGCGGTGGTGTAGCTTATACTGTTGGTGCCCTATTGTACACAATGAAAAGAATTCCCTTTATTCACGTAATCTGGCACCTGTTCGTCATTTTAGGCTCAGCTTTAATGTTTTTCTCTGTGCTATTCTATGTCTAGGTTAATTTATTTGCTGCAAATAATCTTGAATATCATCCTTAGAATTGCCTAACTCGCCTGAAATAACCTTTTGCTTAATTTCATTGAGTATTTGTCCCAATTTCGGACCAGGTTTTATGCCGTTTGCAATTAAGAACTGCCCGTCAACAACTAATTCTGACATTGATTTGATTGGCAAAGCAGTATAGCGATCGACCAATGCTTCGGAATTGATTGGCTGTCCCAAAATATGTGCTACATCTATTGTGTTTAACAAAATGTCTTTACCGGCATTAAACAACTCAAGATCAGAAGGCGACTTTTCAGAAATCAAATCAAACAGAGCCACAATTTTTCTAACTTTTTCTGTCATAGCGTTTGAATTTTTCCAATCACGCATGAAGCGTGCTATTTGGTTATCGGAAATTTTTAACAAAATAATAATTATAGACCAAAGACTAGTTTCCATACTGGGATTAAATTTTAATTTAGGATAAATTGCCAATAAATCACTTTTGCCGGCAAAATCCGGTACACTTTCACTTAACTCAGTTTGTAAAAAAATTTTGAAGGCATCCCGCGAATTTATTCCAGTACCCATTTTGACAAATTCATCACGAATTCTTTCAACTGAAATTTTGGACAATAATTGATGTAAGTCACTCACTGCCTCTTTAGTTTGAGATTCAAGCTCAAAATTAAGCTGACTCATGAAGCGGACTGCTCTCATCATACGTAGAGCATCTTCATGAAACCTTTTCATGGGATCTCCTACTGCTTTGATAAGGTGCTTTTGCAAATCCCCTAATCCGTTAAAAAGATCAATTACTTCACCGGTTCTATTCATTGCCAGTGCATTGATGGTAAAATCACGTCTTTTCAAATCTTCAGCCAGATTTTGCACAAAAGTGACATGATCCGGTCTGCGAAAGTCTTGGTAGCCTGATTCTGTTCTAAACGTGGTAATTTCGTAACTAGCGCCATCATTTAAAACAGTAACTGTACCATGTTTAATTCCCGTATCAATAGTTTTGGGAAAAATTTGTTTAACTTCTTCTGGGTATGCGCTGGTAGCAATATCTATGTCGTGAATCGGCCTTTTTAAAATTAAATCGCGAACCGCTCCCCCAACAAAATATGCTTCATAGCCAGCTTGTTCTAACTGCTTAAGCACGGGAAACGCGGCTGTAAAAATCGGTGGTAAATTATTTATTTTTATCATTATTATCTCAACTCATTTATCTGTGTTTTTATTTTTAATTTATGGTAGTTTTAAAGTATCAATTTATATAGAGAAAGTTTTATTATCATGAAAAAGATTAACAAAAAAATTATTTTTGAACTTATAATGATTATGATTGGCTGTGGCATTTATGGCCTCAGTCTTGACATGATCTCAGTGCCAAACCAGCTCACAGATGGTGGGATTAGTGGCATAACTCTGCTTTTGAGACATTTCTGGGGCATTAATATGGGTCTATCATCTCTGTTATTAAATATCCCTTTAATTATTTTAGGCTATCGTTTCATGGGAAAAAGACTTTTAGCCTATACTATCTGGGGCACTTTATGGCTGTCATTTTTCTTATGGTTCTGGCGCTTAATCCCTATTATATATCAATTGAACTTAGAACACGACCTCTTCTTATCTGCCATACTTGCTGGAACCCTTTCTGGTATTGGCCTGGGTTTAGTTTTTCGGTATAATGGCACTTCTGGTGGCACAGATATTATTGCCCGCATTATGCAAATGAAGTATGGCATGTCTTCTGGCAAAGTTTTATTGTTCTGCGACACGATTATTTTATTATCATCCTTATCATATTTAGACCTCAAGCATATTATGTATACTTTAGTAGCAGCATTTATTCTTTCTAAAGTTATGGATGCCGTCCAGCAAGGAGCCTATTCTGCACGTGGTCTGCTTATTATCTCTGATAATTATCAACAAATTGCTAAAATGATAGATTTGAAATTAGATCGTGGTTTTACTTATCTTGAAGCTCGCGGTGGTTATAAAAAAACCAAACGACCTGTAATCTATCTTGTTGTTTCACCAAGAGAAATTCCATTAGTAAAAGAACTGATTGCTGCAGAAGATCCTCATGCTTTTGTTAGCGTCATTGAAGTCCATGAAGTCTTAGGAGAGGGTTTTACTTATAAACAAAAAAGCCATCACCTTCTGATTAGAAAATGATTCTTCACATCAAACTAATTTGGTGGGAACTGATAAAAAACAACGGGCTAATAAATCTAAAATGATTTATTAGCCCGTTAAACTTATAAATAATAAAAATGAAGCATAAAAACTTTCTTTTTCATCTAAGTACATATTGTTTTAATCATTATAACAATTCATCATTCAATTCCTGCATCTCAGTATCCTCAGGTTCGAGTTTCAAATAAGAGTTTAATAATTCTTTGACGATATCTTTTGAGTTTGGCTCAGTATTAAAAAAGCGTATCATTTGCTTTAAAAAGGCACTATTGTTTTTAAATTCAGGATAAGCCAGTAAAAATTCACTTTTGGCTTTTGCGCTCTGATCTAAATTTTGGTAAGAAAGAGCTAAATTCCAATGAACTTGCGGCTCTAAATCTTCTTCGTCAACCTTAGCAAAAAGAGCAATATTTTCTTCATTCTTATTTTCTGTGACATAAAGATTAGACAACTGGATGCGTAAGTCAAAACTTTCAGGAATCTTTTTAATCCCCTTTTTTAGCAAGTTTTCAGCTGTATCTAATTCATTCAGTTTAATTGCTGCTTGTGCACCTTTCTTGTATAAAACTGGATCTAATTCATTGTAGGCAAGACCGGCCTGAGCAGAACGCAATTCCTGGTCATTATTGTTTTTGTGCTCGTAAGCTGTAGTAAGCAAGCGGTATGCATTTACATAATCGGGACTCTGATCAATTACCTCATTTAAGTATTTAATTGCCTGGTCATCTTTATGCAAAGTTAACATAACTAATGCAGCCTGATATTTGCTATCAATATCAAGGATATCATTGCCATTTTTAGCAATAACTTCACCGGCTTCTTCATAGCGTCCTAATTTTGCAAGAGTTTGAAAAAGTCGATCATTTAAATTCACTTCACTAAAAGTTTTATGTCGTTTTATCAAATCTTGATACCTGTTAAGAGCCTGGTCGTAGTTTCCACTAAGATAATCCAGTTCAGCCAATCCGAACTTTACGACATCTTCATCTGGGGCAATTTTTTCTGCCTCTAACAGCTTTTTATAGGCCGTTTCAACCAATCCATTGCTTTGATAATAATCAGCTTGAACTAATAGGCTGTCAAGATAAGAGGTAGAATCAGGGGCAATATTATAGAGCAGAGTTAGACCATCTTCATCTCTACCATCATTTAATAAAATCTCAGCTAAATAAATTTTAAATATATCCTCCTGGGGAAAGCGTGCAATTAGGCTGCGATATATTTCTTTAGCTAAATCTGAAAAACCCAATCCCACTAAATTTTCAGCTAAAGATGCTAGAATTTCAGGTTTATCATTTTCCAAAGCCTTTTTTAATAATATTTTTTCTTGAGAAAAGTCCTGCTGCTCAATTGCATCTAGAAGCTTTTCAGAGTAGCTCATTCTCATTCCTCCATTTTTTACGATCTAAATATGGCCAATTATCATGGGCAATTAATCATTATTAAATGATAACACAAAAAAGATGATGGCGAATTAGCCACCATCTTTTTAGATAAAACTATTAAGCTATTTAACAGCTTCTTTAAGAGCTTTACCAGGCCTAAATGCTGGCACAACACTTGCTGGAATTTGAATTTCTTTACCAGTTTGTGGATTACGTCCTTTACGGGCTGCACGCTTACGCACTTCAAAAGTTCCAAAGCCAATTAATTGTACTTTCTTGCCTTTAGAAAGGTCATCTTGGATAGAACTAAAAATTGCATCAACAGCTGCAGCTGCATCTTTTTTGGTTAACTTAGTTTTTGATGCAACTTCAGTGACTAATTCTGCTTTATTTGCCATTGGGAATTCACCTCCTGAAACTTGAACCTTGCTTTAAGATTCCTGATTAGTTCCTCAAATATGGAACAAGGAATAAATGATTATTCAAACCACTATTTCCTTGATTTCAAAATAGCACAAAACCCTTGATACAACAAGCAATTTAAACTAAAAATGTGATTTTTATGCATTTGGTAGATACAAACTATTTTCTTTTTCGTGCAATTATCTTAATTGGTGTTCCCGAAAAATCAAAATTTTCACGTAACTGATTAATCAAAAAGCGTTGATAAGAAAAATGCATCAATTCAGGATCATTTACAAAAACTACAAATGTTGGCGGATTAACAGATACCTGGGTCATGTAATAAACCCGCAATCTCTTGCCTTTAATCATTGGTGTAGGCACCAATTTGCTTGCTTCTAATAATAGATCATTTAATACACTGGACTTAATTCTTTGTTGTTGGTTGCGATAAACTGTTTGTACTAGTTTGGGAATCTTTTCTATATTTTGACCAGTTTTAGCCGAGACAAATAAGATTGGAGCATAATCGAGATATTGAAATTCAGTTCGAATAGTTTGTTCAAAGTCCTTGCCACTATTACTGGTTTTCTTTGGCAAGTCCCATTTATTAACTAAAATTATAAGGCCACGTCCAGCATCATGAGCATAGCCGGCAACATGTTTATCCTGTTCCCTAATGCCTGTACTGGCATCAAGAACCAAGCAGACAACGTCAGAATGTTCAATTGCCCCCATCGCTCTCATTACTGAATATTTTTCAGTTTTTTCGTAGACTTTTCCTCGCCTTCTGATACCTGCCGTATCAACAATTCTGAATTTGGTGCCGTCCTTAGTTTTAAAGGGTGTGTCGACAGCATCTCGGGTAGTTCCTTCTTCGTTATTAACGATCACCCGTTTTTCGCCTACTAGGCGATTAACAATTGAAGATTTACCTACATTGGGCCTACCAATAACACTAAATGATATTTGCTCATTATCGTTCAAGCTTATATCTTTAGGCAAGCTTGCGACTATTTGATCAAGTAAATCTCCAATACCTGTTCCATGTACACTGGAGATTGGGATTGGATCACCAAAACCTAAACTGTAAAAGTCATAAATGTCCATGCGTTGTTCAGGATTATCTGCTTTGTTAACTGCTAAAATCACTGGCTTTTTAGTTTGATAAAGCATTTGGGCTATCCGTTCATCAAGATTAGTAACATGATTAGTAACATTAGTTAAAAACACAATGACGTCAGCTTCTTCAATTGCTATTTCCGCTTGCGCCCTGATTTCTTCTTCAATATTACTATTTGCCCATGTAATTCCCCCAGTATCTATTAGATCAAATTTATGTCCCAGCCACTCAGCTGGAGCATAATTTCGGTCTCTAGTTACACCAGGTTTATCTTCTACTATTGCTAAACGTTGATTAATAATACGGTTGAAAAGCGTTGATTTACCAACATTAGGCTGTCCTACAATCGCAACTACAGGTAAAACCATTTTTCAGCCTCCTTTTACAAATAAAAAAACCGACTCAAAAAGTCGGCTTTTTTAATTAAATTTAACGACGATCCTTTAATTGGTCACCAATGATGTCACCTAAAGCAAAGCCACTGTCATCATTATTCATATACTTCTTGTTAACAGAATTGTGATTATAAGAATTACGTGAACGATTTCCTTCACTTTCAGAATTCTTAGGTTCAGCAGCTTTCATAGAAAGTGAAATGCGATGCTCATTAGGGTCAATATTTAAAACTTTAACTTTAACTTTTTGACCAACTTTTAAAACATCACTTGGCTTGTCTACGTGTTTATATGATATTTCTGAAACATGAACTAAACCTTGAATACCATCAGCAACTTCAACAAAAGCACCAAAGTTAGTTAAAGACTTAACTTCGCCTTCAAACACATCACCTTCGTGTAAGTCAGCTGTGGCTTGTTCGAATGGAGAAGGTTCAGTTTGCTTAATTGAAAGGGAGATGCGATGTCTATCATCATCAATACCTATTACTTTAACTTTTACATCTTGGCCAGCCTTTAAAACATCGCTTGGCTTGTCAACATGTTTATATGAAATCTCGGATATATGAACTAAGCCGTCCACACCGCCTACATCAACAAAAGCACCAAAGTTAGTTAAACGAGAAACTTTACCTTCAACAACATCACCCACAACTAGTTGTGATGCAACCTTATCAAAAGCTTCTTCACGTTCTTCTTCAATCAAGTCTTTATGAGAAAGGATTAAACGATTCTTACTTGGATCAATCTCTGTAATCTTAAGTTTCATTGTTTTACCAATGAATGGCTTAAGGTCTGAAACGTAACGATTTGAAATTAGTGAAGCAGGCAAAAATCCTCTTGTACCTACATCAACTAATAAACCCCCACGAACAGAAGAGGTAACTGTACCTTCGATTGTTTTGCCTTCTTCAAAGTCTTTTTGTAACTCGTCGTATGCTTCTCTTTCCTTTAAGCGAGTAACTGAGAAGAAAAATTCACCATTTTCCTTGTCACCGCCAGCTTTTCTTAAGACTAAAGCTTTAAGTTTATCGCCCGGCTTAACTGCTTCACGTAGGTCAACGTTGCGATCCGAAGTGTATTCACGACGCGGAATCACACCTTCAATACCGGCATTTTCAACACCAACATCGATTTGACCTTCTTCAACGTCTAATACTTCAACATCTACAATATCTCCGACCTCAACTCCTTGCATTTGCTTTAATGCATCTAAAAATTGATTACTGTTTTCTGACATTATTTACCTCCCAATATCATACTCTAATTCTAAATGAAAGTTTGATATTTTTCTACTGTTTTATATTCTTTTTTATAGTTTTTTTTGACTTTTTTTAATTTCAAATAAAATTGCCTCGACGACCTGGTCAATAGTCATAGAAGTAGTATCTATTTCGATTGCATCCTCCGCTTTTTTTAAAGGTGAAATTTGACGGTGTGAATCCTTGTAATCTCTTTCTGAAATGTCGTGCTCAATTTCTGCAAGAGTTTGACTGGTTTCAATCCCTCTTTCCTTAAAATCGAGCATTCTTCTCTCAGCGCGAGAATGAACTGAAGCAACCAAAAAGATTTTAACTGCAGCGTGAGGTAAAACAGTAGTGCCAATATCACGTCCATCCATCACCACATTCATTTCACCAGCCATTTGCCTTTGGAGACTAACCATTTTTTCCCTGATGCCGGCTAATGCTGAAACTTGAGACACATTAGCTGAAATTTCAGGAGTACGTATTGCTTGAGTTATATCTTTATTACCGGCATATATTTTCTGCTGACCATTTTCAAGCTTAAATTCAATCTGTTCATGGTCAATTGCAGCTAAAATGCCCTTTTCATCACCATAATTAACGTTATTTTCTCGTGCAATCCAAGTCGACGCGCGGTACATTGCGCCCGTATCAATATATGTAAAATTAAGCTTATGGGCAATAATTTTTGCTACAGTACTTTTTCCAGCTGAAGCTGGACCATCAATTGCTATTTGCATTCCAATAAAAAAGGGACCTAAGTCCCCATCCTTTCTAAATTATCTGATTCTTAAGGTTTGTCCTGTGTCCACCTGACTGTTAGGATCAAGTTGATTCAACTCTGCCAAACGGCTAACTGAAATGTTAAAGTGCTGGGCAATACTAGTCAACGAGTCCCCTTCTTGTACGACGTATTGTTTAATCACAACACGTTTCTTTTTAGGCTTACTTGGAGTTTTTTTAGATGATTCTGTTTTTTTCTTTGTATTTGCCTTAGTTTTAGTTTCTTTGCTTTTTACAGGCGCAACCTTAGCTTTTGTCTTAGTATGTGCTTTTTTGGTGGTCTTACGTACTTCAACTACTTTTTCATGTGAGTTATTGTTTGCTGCCAAGTGATGAACCACAGGCACAAGACTAATAAGAACAACTATAATCAGTATTATCAAAGCAATCCAGCCTTTTGATACAGAAGAATAAGTTTCTACTCTTGGCTTTTGTGGACGCTTATAGTGCTGATATGGTCCTTTTGAGTTATTATTCATCTAAAAAACCTCCTTACCTAACCTGTTTAATTTTAGCATATTTAACATTTAAGTGGACAAAAAAATCGGTCATTTACTAGACCGATTTACAATATTTTAAAATTTAGTTTTTAAGATTGAAATTTTTTCTGACAAAAGGTTTAAAAGTTCTTAAAACAGTTTCAAACAGTAAATAAACTACAACACCATTAATAGTTCCTTTTAACAAATTAAACGGAACTATGATGCCAAAAATATATGCACTCATTGATGGAATATGTAGCAGTTTACCCAAGTATACTTTTTCAGTAAAAGAAAGCAAACCAGAATATCCATGTATTGCCGGCAGGTTTGGTACAGTAGTTACTGCATAAAATGGTGTCAAAACTAATGCATTTAGTACAGATAGTACGAAAGCCATTGCTAGAATACCGAGAACAATACCTAAAATTGGTTTTAAATATTTTTTAGAAAAATTCTTTTCATCTTTGCTAATATTTTTTGTTAAATAATAAAATGGCAAAGCAAAAGATATTGATGCCAGAAAAGCCGCAGACTGACCAACTAAACTTGGCAAAGCAAAGCCTTTGTATATTAAATTGATCAGCATTCTGACAAAAGCGATAAAGATACCAGGTCCGGGCCCGAATAAAAATGTCCCAATTGTAATTACGACATCCGAGAAGTCAAATTTTAGAAAACTAGTTATTGGCAATGGTATCTCC
Source organism: Lactobacillus sp. VURO6/B1 (VP7) (assembly GCF_058139575.1). Taxonomy (NCBI): domain Bacteria; kingdom Bacillati; phylum Bacillota; class Bacilli; order Lactobacillales; family Lactobacillaceae; genus Lactobacillus; species Lactobacillus sp. VURO6/B1 (VP7). The sequence goes on from NZ_JBVOWJ010000006.1 coordinate 49,962, forward strand.
AAAAGCATTAATACATAGGCAATTGTACCAATTAAAGTATAAGCCAAAATATTAACTAAATTATTTCTGCTTTTTTTTTGCAAAATTCTTACCTCCAAAAAAACTCGGTCTGTTGCTTCTAGCAACAGACCGAGTAAAAGTAAGCTTAAGATCTTGGCTTTTAGTTTAGTCTGTCTTCTTTCATCTAGACTCTAACTATCGGTATCTCAATAGATTCCACCACTTGCGTGGGTCGTGGACTTACACCACCGGTCGGGACTTTCACCCTGCCATGAAGACAACAAACTTATTTATCAAATTTCACATACTATACTAATCTACGTTTTTTAATCTGTCAACTTCTTCATGAGACAATTCTCGGTACGTTCCTGAAATGAGAGAATCAAGTGTAAGAAAAGCGTATTTCTCGCGTGCTAATTTTTTCACCTGGTGGTGAACTGCCTTGAACATTCTTTTTACTTGATGATATTGACCTTCATGAATTGTCAACTGCACTATCTGATTGTCCTTTTTACGATCAGTCCTAATAACCTTAACTTTTGCAGGAGCACATCGATGACGATCAATTTTGACCCCATGCTTTAGCTGACTGATTTCATCAGGCGTCAAAATGCCAGAAATCTTGGCAACATAAACCTTGGCTACATTGTTTCGCGGATGCATCAATAAATTGGCCAGTTCACCATCATTGGTCATTAAAAGCAAGCCAGAAGTATCATAGTCTAGTCTGCCGATTGGATATAGGCGATAAGGCAAATCTTTAAAATAATCGACAACTGTTTTTCTGCCTTTATCATCATTTGCAGTTGAGACCACTCCTCGAGGCTTATAAAAGAGGTAGGTATGTAAACTTTCTCGTTCAATCGGTTCACCATCAACCGTGATGTTACTGAAGGTATCCACTTTGGTACCAAGTTTAGTGACTACATTGCCATCAACAGTGACTCGGCCATCAGAAATCATTTTTTCTGCCTTACGTCGTGACGCAATGCCCGCCTCAGCAATTACTTTTTGCAACCGTTCTAAAACCATTATTTTGCTCCTTTTTGAGTTTTTGCAATATTTTTATCAGCTTGACCTTTAGCTGCAAATAAATCTATTTCACCTTCACTATTGATGCTATCATCTTCGAAATCTTCTATTAAGGGTAAATCAGCCAGACTGTGATACCCGAAGTACTGCAAAAAGTACTCGCTTGTGACGTATAAATTAGGATGACCTGGTGCATCCTTTTTACCATTAATCTTTACTAATCCACGCCACATTAATGTTTGCAGAGCCCCGGACGAATTTACGCCTCTGATGTCATCTATTTCTACACGTGTAATTGGTTGCCGATAAGCAATAATAGATAGTATTTCCAATGCCGATTGACTTAAGCTCTTTGATAAATCTTTTTGAAAAAAATTTTCGATTGTTTTACTTGCCTCTGGCCTAGTGGTCAGTTTGTAAATATCATTGAGATGTTGGATTTGCAACCCTGAATCAGGATTTTTTTGTAGTTTTTCCCGTAAATTTTTGCTTAGTTCACGCAATGCAGGTTTACCGACTTGCAAAAGTTCGCATAAGTTGCTACTTTCAATGCCATTATCGCCGGCAACATATAATAGCGCTTCTAACTGCGCCATTTTACTTATCATTACTACCAACTCTTTCCAAGTCCAGGTCACCAAACATCCTCTTTTGTTTTACCCGAATTTCCTGTTTTTTACAAAGTTCAAGCAGTGCCAAAAACAGACCAATAACGTCAGATAAATTTTTCATTTTTTGACAACAGGCAAAAAAGCTTATTTGCTTCCGCCTCAGCAATTCTTTTTGCAAAAAGACACTCATTTCTTTGACAGAAGTTTCTTTAACTTCAACTGAAACAATATCAGGCTGTCTAATTTTCATCCTTTGTAACACAATTACAAAAGTATTGGCTAACTCTGTTGAAGTAATCTGTCCTTTTGGCAACGGCTGAATTTTTTTACTTTCTGGTGCGCTTTCTTCTTTTGCAGCAGTGATCGGTACTTCTTCATTGCGCTTTTTAAAGTATGCTGATACTTTTTTAAAAACTGAATAAGTAATAAGCTGCTGCACTAACTCATCCCGGGGATCTTCCTGTTCATCATTTTCTTCAGTAAAATCATTTTGCGGAAGAAGAGATTGAGATTTGATCCGCAAAAGCATCGCTGACATAACAAAATATTCTCCGGCAATTTTTAAATTAAGTTTTTGCATTTGATGCAAATAAGCTAGATATTGGCTGGTAATTTGTGCTATGGGAATATCATAAATATCAATTTTTTGCACTTTTATTAAATGCAATAGCAGATCCAAAGGGCCTTCAAAGTTAGGCAGTTCAAGGGTAAGGTTATCACTCATTTTTCTGTATCCTTTTTTAGATACTTAATTAAATAAATATATTCAGGAACAGCCGTAATAACTTTGCTGGGATTATTTTGTGCTAACTCTTGAACCGCTCTGGCTTCGTACTTTGCTTTTCGATAATCAGGAGCAAAAGAAATATAACGAATGATTACAAAATGTTTACTTGATTGTGTACCTATCACTCCTATAAAATTAGGAGCCTTGGAACGATAGAGGTATAAGCAAAACTCGGTACTGCTTTTATTTAATTGAATTTCATCCTTGAGATTAGCCAGATTTTTAAAATCAGGCAAATAAGATAACAATCCCATGGCTACCTTTTCTTTATCATTTTTGCATTCAATTAGCATTTAATCACCTTATGTCCGCGGATGCGTTTTTTCGTAAACTTGTAAAATATGTTTCTGCGACAAATTGGTATAAATTTGTGTCGTACTGATGTCTGAATGCCCTAAAATTTCTTGGACAACACGTAAATCTGCCCCATTTTCCAGTAAATGTGTTGCAAATGTATGTCTTAAAGTATGTGGAGTGACATTTTTTTGAATACCCGCCATTTTACAATAATGCTTAATAATTTGCCAAACGGCTTGTCTTGTTAAAGAGCTTCCTCTACTATTAAGAAAAATAAAATCAGTATTTTTGCCAATTTTTAATATTAAAGGATCACGAACTTTTTCCTTATAGCTGTCTATCCAAGTTAAAGCTACTTCACTAATTGGAATTAAACGTTCTTTTGATCCTTTACCAAAAATTTTGACCAATTTCAACTCTTCATGCAAATCGGTAAATTTAAGATTGATTAATTCGCTCACTCTAATCCCAGTTGCATACAAAGTTTCAAGTAAAGCCCTATCCCGCAATCCTAAATTCTTTTTTGTATCTGGTTGTTCAAGCAAATTATTAACTTCATTAACTGTCAAAGCCACTGGCAGAGTACGACGCTTTTTAGGCGAATCTATTTCAAGCATTGGATTGATCTTCTGAATATTCTGTCTTACCAGCCACTGGTAGAACTTACGCAAACTGGTAATTAAGCGGCTAATAGAACTTGTGGCCTTTCTTTGATCGCGCTGTTCAGCCAAAAAAGCATCAATGTCAAGGACTTTAGTTGGCCAAGAAGTCAAATTTTCCTTTTGGAGAAAACGAATGAAAGATGTTAAATCCTGCCTGTACGCTGTTATCGTATTATTACTCAGGCCGCGTTCAACCTGACTATATCTTAAATAATCTTCAACTTGTTCTGATAAATTAGTCATTTTGGGCATCTTCTGGATCTTTTAATAATGAGATGGAACCAGCATCTTTATCCTCCATTATGTATTTAGCTTTAAGTAAATGTCCTAAAGCTCTCTTAAAGGCCGACTTGGAAATACCAAAATAATTTTTAATCTCCTGCGCGTCAGATTTATCGTAAAAAGGTAAGGTCTTATCTTTTTTCCTGCGCAAACTCATTAAAATCATTTGTGCATCATCATCAATTTCCTCAAAAGCTCGTGGCAGAGTACTCAGATTTAAGCGACCATATTGGCTAATACCAACCACCCTACCTTTGAACTGCTCACCCAAACGCAAGGGACGTGCCATTTGTGATGGATGAACAAAACCTAAATAATACTCTTTGGTGATTATAAATGCACCTACTTCACGAGACGCATATACGGTTCCAAAAATATCTTTATTTTTCATATCGTCAGGAAAATGAGCTGCTAACTGTTCAAAAATATTTTCATCTGCCAGTTTTGCCCAAATACGATTTTTCTCATCTGTTTCAAGGTGAACCAAAAGCTGATCTTCTGGTTGAGGCCAGCGTTCTTTGTCGTAGGGTAAATCGTCCATTGAAATTACGACATCTTTATCTGGCAAGCCAATATCTATGAAAACACCCAAGTTATATTTTACCTCAGTGACTTTACTCCAGCCATATTGATCTTGTTGAGCAAAAGGTAAGAATTGCGTCATTTCACGATTGTGCTGCTTATCATCGTATAAAAATCCCTTGATTTGATCTCCAAGCTGTGGCTTTTCTTCCTGTGTAATTTCTTTTCTTTTCAGTTCATATGTAATTCCGTCAATTTGAACAAAAAAAGAATCTTCGTTTTGGTCTATTATTTTTCCAGTTGCAATTGTGCCAAGCATGATTTTTCTCCTACATCTAGAATGGGATCTGATAACAAGTATATCATTTTAAAGGAATAAATTGACATTAGTCAATCTAAATTTGCTACTGATTTTTCCTAAAATTTAAATCATACAAAAATAGCCAGTAACAAGCACTGGCTATTTTAACTCGTAATTTTAATTAAAGATTTGAAACTTCTCCTTGATAAATAGCACCACGACGAGCATCAACAGTAATTGTAATGCCGCTGCCAATCTTTTCTGTTGCATCAGTAACTCCAACTACAACCGGAATTCCTAATGATAAACCGACAACAGCTGCGTGTGAAGTCAAACCAGATGCTTCAACAACTAAACCTGAAGCCTTCTTAATTGCAGGCATGTAATCAGGATCAGTAGTTTTGGCGACCATGATATCTCCTTCTTTAACCTTGCTAATAGCTTCTTCAGCACTGTTAACAACAACTGTTTTACCAACAACAGAACCATTACCAACGCCAAGTCCCTGAGCTAGCTTGCTGCCGATAATCTGTAGTTTCATCAAATTGGTTGTGCCTGAGTCACCAACGGGTACACCAGCAACGATAATGACAAGATCGCCATCTTTAACGTAGCCTTGTTCTTTGGCAACTTTAGCTGCTAGATCAAACATATCATCAGTAGAATTTGGTTTATCAGTCAGTAAAGGCTGAACACCCCAAGAAATACCAAGTGAGTGCTGGATCTTTTCATCAAAAGTTAAAGCCAAAATATTTGCGTTCGGACGGTACTTGGAAATCATTCTCGCAGTATAGCCAGAATTAGTAGCCGTAATAATAGTCTTAACGCCTAATTCTTGTGCTGTCCGCACAACAGATTCACCAATAGCTTCAGTAACGTTTGAACCTTTGTATTCTTCAAATCTTTGCAGAGCTAGAGTATTACGCTTAAGAAGTTCTTGTTCAGTTCTTTCATCAATTTCAGCCATAGCAGAAACAGCTTTAACTGGGTACAAACCGTTTGCAGATTCACCAGAAAGCATAGTGGCATCAGTACCATCAAGAACTGCATTGGCAACATCAGAAACTTCAGCACGAGTTGGACGAGGATTTTCTTGCATTGAGTCAAGCATTTGAGTAGCAGTAATTACTGGCTTACCAAGTGCGTTTGCCCTCTTGATTAAATCTTTTTGAACAAATGGCACATCAATAAATGGAATTTCAACACCCATGTCACCACGAGCAACCATCAAGCCATCTGAAACCTGTAAAATTTCATCTGCATTATCAATACCTTCTTGTGATTCAATCTTAGGATAAATTTTAACATAATCACAGCCAGCATCTTCACAAAGCTTACGGATGTCAAGAATATCTTGTGCCTTACGCGCAAACGAAGCAAAGATAAAGTTAATACCATGGGCTAAACCAAATTTAATGTCATCAGTATCTTTTTCAGTAATTCCTGGGAGGCGAATTTCGACGCCAGGTGCATTAACACCCTTCTTAGAACCGATAACACCGGTATTTTGAGCTTCACAAACTAATTCTTTCTTTTCTTCGTCTTTTTCTTTAATTAATAAGTCAACTAAACCATCATCAATTAAAACGTGACCACCAACGTGAGTATCACCATAAAGACCTTCATAAGTAACATGAATCATGTCCTTGTTACCAGGCTTAGAATCATCCATCGATACTCGAATTTGATCTCCTGTATTAATGGTAAACTTGCCACCTTCTTGATCAGTGGTTCTAATCTCAGCACCTTTGGTATCCAATGCTATACCAAGTACTAAACCAGTTTCTTTTTCAACTTGGCGAACCATTTTCATCCGTGATAGATGTTCAGCGTGGTCACCATGTGAAAAGTTGAAACGAAATACATTTACGCCTGACTTAGCCAAAGCTGTAATAGTTTCAATATCATTTGAAGCTGGCCCTAAGGTACTAACAATTTTAGTTTTCTTCATTATGTAAAATTCTCCTCAAAATCGACTAATTATTTAGTCATTTCTTCATTTATATCAATTAACGATTCTTCACTGGCATGTTTTTCATCAAAAAGATCAAGAATATCATGGGTTTCCAATTTTCCATTCTCCATGCCGACAGCTAAACCGCCTTTACCATCAAGAAGTAACTTGACCGCATAATTTCCCATCTTTGTAGCATTAATCCTATCGGTAACCGTTGGCGCACCACCACGCTGCATATGACCAATAACATTTGCCCTGCAATCGAATTCACCGTATTTTAAAAGTTCAGCTCTAAAATCAGCAGCATCCATGACACCTTCGGCTAATATGATAATGCCATTATCTTTGCCATCTTTAAAACCGCGCTTTAATCTTTCAGCAATTGCTTTAATGTCATAACTTCTTTCTGGAACAACAATCGCATCTGCACCACTTGCCAAACCTACACGCATAGCTATGTCACCACAATTGCGTCCCATCACATTAACGACAAAAACACGATGATGACTGCTGGCAGTATCACGAATTCTATCGATAGCTTGCATAGCTGTATTGCAGGCAGTATCAAGTCCAATAGTATACTCAGTGTAGGGAATATCATTATCGATGGTTCCTGGCAAACCAATTGAGTTAATCCCCAAACGAGTTAATGCCAGTGCACCATGATAAGAACCATCACCACCGATAACAATTACAGTATCAATGTCATGCTTTTTTAACTGTTCCACCCCTTTTTCTTGCACTTCTTTTTGTGCAAACTCAGGGTAGCGAGCACTATATAGAAAAGTACCGCCCACATTGATCATATGATCAACGTTTTCGGCAGTCAAGGTAACAAAGTCACCCGCTACCAGGCCAGCATAACCATAACGAATACCAACAACACCAAGTCCGTGATGAATAGCAGTTTTGGTAACAGCCCTAACAGCTGCATTCATGCCAGGAGCATCGCCACCGCTCGTTAAAATTCCAATTCGCTTCATGAATTCACCTCATCAAGATTTATTGTGTAATTTCTCACATCCACTAAATTTTAACATTCTTTCATGAAAAAATCTCACAAAAAATGATTAAAATTCTTGATTTGACAGTCTTTTTCGATGTTAGCGTTAACATCAGCTGTTTGTTCACGCTTACTCAAAAAACTCTACTCTTTTAAATTTACAACTTTTAAATTAGTTAAAATATATTGTTTTTTACTTGAGTCGAAACGATCATTTTGAACTTTAACGCCTAATAAATAAATATTACCCTCCTTTAAATTCGATTGAATTTTATCATAAACATTAGGGAAAATTACAATATCCTGCTTACTGGTGGTGTCAGCAAAACTGCCAAAAGCCATTGTTTGACCCTTTTTGGTCCTCACAAGTTTTAATGACATAAGTTTGCCGACAGCTATTCCACCTTCATGAATTTGAAACTCATTTAATGATTTAGAATTAAACTTCTGAGCATATTTTTGAACGGTAATTAATGGAGAAGTGAGTGTAGAAAAGCCTAAAGTTTTTTCTTCCATCAAAGCCATTTCTTGTTTGCTAGGTTCTTTAGCGGGCTTAATGGGAACACCACCTAGCCCTTCTGATAAAGCGAGATTTTCCCCAGTCAATTTAACATTTTCAATTATTTCAGGACAATTCTGTAATAATTCGTTCCGATTTTTGTTAAGCTGGTCAAAACATCCCGATTTAATTAAAGATTCAACCACATTCGTAATGCTATTAGCTTTAATAAATTTGACATCAATCTGACGTAAAAAATTGCTAAGAGAATCAAAAGATTTCGCTTGACGCTTTGCAATTATTTCTTTAAGAAAATCTATTCTAACCCCTTTAATTGCTCGTAGACCAACCAAAATCCGCCCATCAATTACCTGATAAGCTAAATCACTTTTGTTAATGTCAGGTGGCAAAATTTTTACGCCATCCTCTTGAGCGCGCATTATATATTCATTCGCCTTATTTTGATTGCCAATATTAGAATTAAGCATAGAGGCATAAAATTCAGCTGGATAATGAACTTGTAAGTATGCGAGCCAAAATGCGATCATCGTATACGCAACGGCATGTGAACGGTTGAAACCATAATTGGCAAATTGCTCAATATAGTCATATACACGGGTCGCAACCTGAACAGTCCTGCCGTTTTTTACTGCACCGTTGATAAATTTAGATTTTTCCTGTTCAATAACCTTTTGATCTTTTTTTGACATTGCTCTGCGTAAAATGTCGGCTTCTCCTAAAGAAAAGCCAGCCAGAACTCGTGCAGTTTGCATAACTTGTTCTTGGTAAACCAAAACACCATATGTTGAAGACAAAATTGGTTTTAAGCTAGGATCAGGGTATGTGACTTTCTGTATGCCTTTCTTGCGTGCAATAAAAGTTTTGATATTCTGCATTGGACCCGGACGATAAAGTGCATTGACTGCTACCAAATCTTCAAAATTATCTGGATGCAATTCACGCAGAACATTGCGAATTCCACCTGATTCAAATTGAAAGACGAGTTCCGTCTCACCCTTTTGAAAAATACTTAAAGTAGCCGGATCATCTAGGGGGATCTGATTAACATCGATCTTTTTTCCTTGCTCGCGAATCATTTTCTCCGTATCACCAAGAATAGTTAAATTTCTTAAGCCTAAAAAATCTATCTTTAATAATCCTAGTGATTCTACATATTTTTTTGTTTGCTGAGTTATCGGTATTCCCAATTGTCCTGATTGCAAGCCGGCAATGGCGGCAATAGAATTATCGCTAAGAACTAAACCAGCAGCATGGATTGAATAGTGGCGTGGCAGGCCTTCTAATCCACTTGCCGTTTCATAAAGCAACTTGTTCACGTCATTTGCATTCACCAGCATTTGCATTTTTTTGGATTCTTTATAAGCCTGAGCCAGACTTATTTTGCCTTTTGCGAAAGGTACGCTTTTAGACCACTCACTTAATTGCATTTCTTGAAGACCAAATACTCTGCCAGTATCACGCAAAACTTGCTTAGCTGCCAAAGTCCCAAATGTGAGAATCTGAGCAGCATGATCCATGCCGTATTTATTAAACATATATTTTATGACATCATCACGACGATTATCCGGTATATCCAAATCAATATCTGGCATTTCGTGTCTGGCAGGATTTAAAAAACGCTCAAATAGCAAGTTATATTTAATTGGATCAACCTCTGTGATATTTAAAGAATAGGAAACTAACGAGCCACAAGCTGAACCCCTGCCTGGACCCATCGCAATTCCAACTCGATGGCAGTAGTTTACAACATCCCAAACAATCAAAAAGTAATCGTTAAAGCCCATTTGATCTATTACTTGTAATTCATAATTTAGCTGTTTTTGATAGTTAGCAGGAACTTTTCGTTGACCAAAGCGACTTTGTAAACCCTTTTGAGCCAAAAATTGCAGAAAATCCTTGGAAGTTGAATATTGGTCCTGCTTAAATTTAGGCAAAACTGGGGTTTGAAATATAATTTTAGCATTGCAGACAGAGGCGATTTTTTCTGTGTTTTCTAAAGCTTCATCTAAACCTAATTTATGATATCGTTCGCTCAATTCCTCAATAGCAGGCAAATAATGTGAGCCAGATTGTTTAGCCAAATCTGTGATATCTTGTAAAACTTCGCCTTTTTTAATAGCTTGTAAAGTTTTACGTAAAAATTGATCACGAGGTTTTAAATAACAGGTGTCCTCAACGCCTACTAATGGTAAAGCAAACTGCCTTGACAGAGTTTTGACATATTGAATATAATTTTCCTGCTTTTCACTGCCATAGACTCCGATGTATAAGGAACTAGATTTAGGAATTAAGCTAACTAACTGACGCAAAAAATCTGTTCCTAAAGATTCATTTTGCATTTGCAAGTTTAATAATTCACTATGCAAATTTGCCGGTATGATAAATATCAAATCATTTAAATCCTTGGTCAAATCTGCAATAGTTAAAATTTTTTGTTTATTGCCGTTGTCTGTCAAAAGGTTAATTCTACTCGATAAACGCAAGATATTCCGATAACCCTCATCAGTCTTTGCCAAAGCGATAAGATCGTATTGGTGAGCACTGTCAATTAAACCGTTTAATCTTAATTGCATCCCTAAGAGTGGTTTAATACCAACTTTTTGAGCAACTTCAAAAAAATTAACTAAGCCATAGGTTACGTTAATATCAGTTAAACCTACAGCTCCATAACCCAATTCCTTTGCAGTAGTCAGTAAATCTTTAATTTTTACCGGACTGTCTAAAAGAGTAAACGAGCTAAGGTTTTGCAATGCAGCGTATTTCATATTCGAGTCACCTTCCATATAAATTAGTATACCAAAAAGCTATCTTTTGGATTGAAAACCTGCATAATATTTGTTAAAATTCTAGGGTATGAAAGAAGGAAACGCTATGGGTCGTTATATCGTAACTATTTGCTGGAGCGTAGTTTACATGTTAATTGTAGGTTTTATTGCTGCTCCTTTAACCCAACATGTTTTTAATCTAAGTGAAGCTGCTATTGTCGGTTTGATTTTTGGCTTGTTATTTGCAGCCATTATCCCCACCATTACGGCTCATTCTCATAAAGACAAAAGTAAGTATTCTAAACTTAAATAACTAAAAGTCATTAGTTCTTATCTAATGACTTTTTTATTTATTTAAAACGATAATTTTGTGACAAATTAACCTTTGGATGACCTTTAGTCAGAAATTCTTTGAACATTTCCAGATAGTCTTTATCCAGAATTTTTTCAATCTTATTAATGTTGTAAACTGGGTAAAAGCCACCGCCCATAGCACGATAATTATTAACGGCTAAGTGATAATTATTTTGCTCTGAAATTGGTTGTCCGTTTAATTCAAACTTAATTAAACGATTGCCAATAGGTCTTGCAATATCGGCTTCATAATTAAGTGGGTAAAAAAGATCAAAGTTAAAAAGCTGATTGCGATACTGAGGGGCAAACGTAATTTTGCCCCTGTTATCTTTAATTAAAAATTTCAGTGAATATTCGACGATATCGCGTAATTCCTTACCAGTTACTTTAACTATACATAACTGATTTGCAAAAGGATAATTCAGCAAAATATCACGCATTGAAACTTTTTTATTAAACCCTTGAGCTGTTTCACTCATCAATGCTGTTGCTGAGATATCAGCTTTTGTAAAATACAATTGCATGTCTTGCAATAAATTAATAAACGGTGAACCCTTAATCCTAGCTTCATCAGCATTTAAAATAAGAGCAGGTTCATCTAAATAAGCAATTGGCTGGTCAAGCCATTTTTGTGCCTGCTGCTCCAACGATAAACTGGAAACATTAATTTTGCGATCGGGTTCATAGTCTTGAGCATCGATCAATTCAGTAGACATTGACTTTATTTTCTTGCTTTGCTTATCAATATCCAACACTATCTTACCAATCGCTTCTCCGCGATAACCTGGTTGTACAATGGCAGTTTTATGGTCTACGATATTTAGCCTGCGGTGCTGATGCCCTGTCAGCATTACATCAATATCAGGAATTTCCTGTAAAATACGATATCCTTCATTTTCTCCTGTTTGTGGCTCTTTACGTACTCCATTATGAATATCAGCTTCAAAACCGCCATGATAAAGCACGGCTAAGACATCGACTTTAGGCCTTAAAAAAGTTGTTATCTGCTTAACCCGCTCAAAAGCAGACTTAAACTTTAATCCTGCAACATGATCTGCCGGTTCCCATAAAGGCACTCGTTGTGTAGTAATACCAATAATTCCCACCTTTATGCCGTTTTTATTGATAATGATATAGTCTTGTCCAAAAGCTGGCAGATTATTTTTCTTAGCCAATACATTACTATTTAAAAAAGGGGCTTTACTATAAGCTAAATATTTTTTCAAATAGCTTAATCCAAAATTAAAATCGTGATTGCCTAAACATCTTGCATCATAATTAATCAGGTTATAGCAGTCTGCAAATGCTTTTAAATTGGCATCATTATTGGACTCATGTACATAAGCTGCTAAAGGTGAACCTTGAAGACAATCACCAGAATCGGTCACAATCACATTTTCAGCACCATATTTATTTCGCTGCTGCTTTATTATGCTGCTCAGTCTGGCTAGTCCCAAAGGAGCAGAATAAGCATTTTGCTCTTGATAGTCAGTAGACATAATATAGCCATGAATATCACTTGAATGTAAGAAGACGAGTTTCATTTCACCTTTTCCTCTTCCTAGATAAAGAATTGCCAAATTTTTTAGAATAAAAAAGACACCCGCTTTTGGTGTCTTTTAATTATTGATTGTCGTTTGAGTTAGTTTGACTAACAACTTGACGACCCTTGTAATATCCTTTAGGTGAAACGCGGTGGCTTAAGCGATATTCACCAGTGGTTGCATCATAGTGCATTGCTGGTACAGTTAACTTAATATGACCACGACGTGAACGTTTCTTTTGCTTAGAAGTATGTCTTTTAGGAACTGCCATTTAACTGATCTCCTTTTTTGTAAAATTACGATTTTAGGTTACTTAAAAGTACCCAAAATACTTCACGTTTGTTAATGATACTATTGTATCCCAAATAAATCAAGCTATATTAGTTATTCTTGTCTTGATTATGACCATAAGAACCCCAAAAATAACCAATTAGGACTCCGATAATGATCATCAATACTAAAATTATGATCAAAGGTAATTTAAATTGAAATAAGCCAAAGTTAATGGCAACATTATTCGTATTTAAAACAACAAAAATTACTGCCAATAAGGTTAAAATCAATGTAAAAATGAGCTTAATCTGCTTTGTTTTACTTTTCATACTCTGCACTACTTTCTGGAAGCAAACTTCAGCGACAATTCATCACCTATCGTTGGGAATAGGTTATACAATTTAGCTAAAATTGCCAAACTCACTGGTAAATTAAGCTCGCGCTTATTACTGCCAAAGAAATGAACTACTTGCCAAGCAACATCATCCGGATCCAGCACAAATTTTTGTACGCTTTCAGCATAATGCCCGCTTTTATCAGCAATATTAAAGAAATTAGTGTAAACGGGTCCTGGATTAACCGTCATAACCTTAACTCCAAATGGCTTTAACTCCAAACGCAAAACATTTGAAAACTGAATTACAGCTGCTTTTGATGCACTGTATGCTGCTGATTTTACAGTCGGAACCTTTCCTGCAATTGAACCAATATTAATAATCTGTCCGGACTTTTGTTCCATCATTAGTCGACCAACTAAACGACTAAAATACATTAATCCTAAAACATTAACTTGAAACATGGCTGTAACTTCGCGGCGGTTTGATTCTACAAAGTTTTCAAATTTGCCAAAACCCGCGCAATTGACTAAATAGTCAACATGTTTGGTTAATTTGATAATTTTAGTAAAAGCAGCATCTATCTGGTCGCTTTGACTCATATCAGTCACTATTGTGTAGGAATCGGCCCCTGACAGTTCGTGTGCTTCAGAAGCTACCTTTTCCAGTTTTGCTTTATTTCGGGCAATTAAAATAACAGTTGCTCCCCTGCCAGCACTTTCCAGTGCAATAGAATGGCCTATTCCACTTGAAGCACCTGTTATTACAACTACTTTATTTCTAAGAGAATCACTCATCTTTTTCTCCTTTCATCGGAATTACAATTCGGTCGAAATCATTAGCTAATCTAGTATTTGCAAATATTTTTTGTGCCTGATTTTCCAATTTTTTGGCTTTAACACCTAAATATCTAGCGGAAATATGATTTAAATATAAACGTTTTACATTATTATCACGCGCAATTTTTGCTGCTTCTACTGCCGTAGAATGATAATATGAATGAGCTAAATCTGCCTCATTACCGGCAAAAGTAGATTCATGTACCAAAACATCCGCATTCTGTGCTAATTGTGCAATTGCAGGAGTTGCCCGTGTGTCATAAATAATAGTAACAATTCTACCTTTTTTGTTAGGACCCAAAAAATCATTTCCATCTAATATAGTACCATTATCCAAAACAATTTTTTCACCATTTTTAAGTTTACCAAGTAATGGGCCATTAGGTACATTATATTGCGCTAGTTTAGCCATTAAAAGTTCTCCCGGATGATCATCTTCAACTACCCGAAAGCCAAAACTAGGTACACGATGGGCCAATTTTTCTGTATAAACTTTAAAGCCATTTCCATGAAAAATCAAACCACCTTCTTCTAATACAACAAACTTAATAGGATAGCTAATTTTTGTTCGTGAAATTTTCAAAGCTGTTCGTACAAATTGCTCTAAGCCTGCCGGACCGTATATTGTAATCGGCCCAACATCCCCTTGAAATGATCTTGTTGCTAACAATCCTGGCAAGCCAAAAATATGATCCCCATGATTATGGGAAATAAATATTTTAGTGACTTTACGCAATCTAATATTTGTTCGTAAAATTTGATGTTGTGTTGCTTCTCCCACATCAAATAACCAAATTTCATTGATCTCATCAAGCATTTTTAGAGCAATACTTGATACATTACGTTTCTTCGAAGGTTGTCCTGCTCCAGTTCCTAAAAATTGTAACTCCATACTCTACCTATCTAATACTTAGCATTTTCTACTACTTTTTTAACAATTAAAGCACTGTAATGCTTTGACCCTATTGGTGTTGGGTGCGTTTTATCTTCGTAAAACCAACTTGGATGCTTTTCTGCATATGAATGCCAATTAATCACTTTAAAATTATGGTATTTTTTTGCAGCTTCATTCAATAAGTTATTTACCTCATTTTGCCAGGGTTTAGCCGGTACATAAGTATTTATCCAAAATACCTGTCTTTTATGTCCTAACTGCTTCATTAAATCATCTATATCAGACATTTTAAAAGGACCATTAGTACCTAAACCTATTAAGACATTCTTTCCTAAAGCCTTTTCATTCTGATAATGCTTTAGTAAAGCGAATGAAACATTCAGTTGACGTGAAATAGCCGCATCAATCACAGCCTTAGGCAACAAATCTTTCAAATCATTACTAGAGCCCGCCATAACTGAATCGCCAATAGCAGTTAAATCAATTTTACGTGCTAATTGAATTTCAATTTGTGAAATACCATATTTCTCAAAAGATTTTTTTATTGGATGTTTCTTTGCTGCTTGTTTAGCTTCCTTTATTAGTTTAGCTTTTTTTTGCTCTCTCGGACTAATTTTTTGGTATTCCTTAATTAACTCATTATTATCTTTTCTTTGTTGTTTACGATTTGCTCTGATTCTGCGTGCCAGCTGGCTTTGACTGAAATTCTGAGCCTTTGCAGCAGGAGAAATTAAAATTGCAATGCTACCAGTTAAAAAAATCAAGCCTGTGAAAACCGCTTTCGCTTTTTGAAAATAATTTTTTGCTTTTTTATCAAAAATCTGTTGCAAATATTTTTTAATTTTTGGCCAGGAAATTTTGCCACATGGTCGTTCTACCAATCTATATGCAAGCTCACTTAAAATAACTATTAAAACTAGCTCAATAAAACGATAAAGCAAAACATGATCTGCCATATTGGAAACTTTATCCTCAAAAAAGATCATTACTGGAAACTGATAAAGATAAATTTCATAACTTCTCGAACCAATCCAATTAAAAATAGGATTAGTTAACCATTTATTCCAGTGGCTTCCTGGATGAGCAATCACACCCACCAATATTGTTGTAAACAACGTGAACAAAAACATTCCGCCCAAGTATGTAAATGCATTCTCCGCATTCATTACGGGAGAAAGAAACAAAAATATCATTTCACAAAAAGAAATCAGACCAATAATATCTAACGTAATAGAATCATTGCGCTTGATATTGCTCTTCAACTTATTTAGTGGCCAAATCACAGCAAGAGCTGCCCCTAGGCCCAAAGAAAAGAATCTAGTGTCTGTACCGTAATAAATGCGATTAACATCAACCTTGGCGCTAAACATTATTGCCATTTCAACTGCTGAAAGTGCAGATAAAATTAGTAAAATACTAAAAATGTTTTTTCTTTTTTTGCCATATTTCACTAACAAAAAAATAACTATTGGCCATAGTATATAAAACTGACCGTTAATTGACATTGTCCACAAATGGACAAACGGAGATTCGTTGGCGGCAAAGCGCTCAAAGTAACTTTGACCATTTAAAATCTGCCAAAAATTATAAACGTTGAACAAATTGGCCATAACTATTTGACCCAGTTTGACAAGTAAATTACGTTGAAATAAAACAATATATGCTGCAGAAAGCCATAGTACTGCAATCAATGGTGGATATATTTTTTTAATTCTACTCAAATAAAACTTTTTATTATTATAAAAGCCCTTTTCTTCATATGACTTTAGTATTTGGCAAGTTACCAGGTAACCTGATAAAACAAAAAAAATCGGTACGCCAAGATATCCGCCCACAAAAGTATTAGGATCGAAGTGATATAGAATCACGCCGATTACTGCCAAAGCTCTAAGTCCAGAATATCCTGTAATGTATCGATTTTTTGCCATTTTTTCAAAACTTTTCTATTTATTATTGGACAAATTCAAAGTTGAATGAGCCAATTATTACATCATCGCCGTCAACGGCTCCTTTTTCACGCAGAGCATCATCTACTCCCAGATTTTTAAGTTTCCGAGCCAATCTCATAACACCATCCTGATAGTCAAGATTTGTCCGTTCCACTAATCTTTCCAGGTTTTCACCTTTAATCTCAAAAACATGATCTTCCAGTTTTGTGATAGTAAAATCATTCTTTTGTCTTGCCTGATATTTATATTCTTTTACTTCTTGAACAGGCTTTGGTTTCTGCATTGCTCGTTCTTTTTCAACCTGCTCTACTACAGCTGCAGTATCCTGCATTAACTGCTCAATTCCTTTATGCGTCACACTTGAAATAGCATAAACAGGAGTTTGAATTTTCTTAGTTTTCAAATCTTTTTTAAATTGCTCTAATTTTTCATTGGCACCGGGAATATCCATTTGAGTTGCGACAATTATTTCTCGTCTATTCTTTAGATCTTTGTCATAAGTCAATAGTTCCTGACGAATTGTCTGGTAATCTCGGAGCGCGTCCCTACCATTAGCAGGATCCATCGCAACCAAGTGCAAAATCACCTTTGTTCTTTCAATGTGACGTAAAAATTGTATGCCAAGACCAACACCATGACTAGCTCCTTCAATTAAGCCAGGTAAATCAGCCATCGAAAAATCACGACCGTCAGGTAAAATAACCATACCCAAATTTGGCGTTAAAGTCGTAAAAGAATAAGCAGCTATCTTGGGTTTAGCTTTGGTTACAACTGATAACAAAGTTGACTTGCCAACAGAAGGAAAGCCTACTAGACCAACATCTGCTAAAACCTTTAGTTCTAAGCGCAATACTCGGTCTTCACCAGGTTCACCATTTTCAGCAATTTCAGGAGCTGTGTTAACACTAGTTGCAAAGTGAATATTGCCTCGTCCACCTTTACCACCATGTGCTACAACCAGTTCTTGTTTATTTTCAGTTAGATCACCAATTTCTTCATTGGTTTCAAAGTCATAAACAGTCGTTCCAATGGGAACTTTAAGGTATAAATCCTTAGCTCCTCGACCATATTGAGACTTTATCCGACCATCTTCACCATTTTCTGCCTTGAACTTACGGCGATAGCGAAAGTCCATTAACGTTCTCAAACCACTATCAGCAACAAAAATAATACTGCCGCCGCGACCACCATCGCCACCGGCAGGTCCACCATTAGGAACATATTTTTCATGGCGGAAAGCAACCATGCCGTCTCCGCCTTTACCAGCTTGGACTTCAATCTTAGTTTGATCGACAAATGTAGGCATCTAGATTCTCCTTCCGTCTTTCTTAACCATATTACTATACCACAAAAAGTTTGGTCAATTGCGGTAAAAATCAATATTACAAGGTCAATTTAACTGTCTGAGCCTGGGGCAATGTTAATCCGGCAGAACGTAATTCATCAATTGAGGCCTCTTTAATTTTTTTCAAAGAGCCAAATTTTCGTAAAAGCTTATTTCTACTTTTTGGACCGATTCCCTTAATGGAATCAAGTTTGCTCGATAAAGCATTTTTAGCATGAGTCCTCCTGTGGAAGGTAATTGCAAAGCGGTGTACTTCATCCTGAATTCTAGTCATTAAATAGAAGCCCTGAGATTTTGGATCCAAGGGTATTAATTTTAAGGGCACACCATTAATCGGATCTCCATACAAAAGATGGTTGGTTCTGTGCTTGTTATCTTTGACCATACCAGCAACTGGAATATTAAGGTTCAGCTCATTGCGTAGAATATCTTCACAAGCATCTACTTGAATTTGACCACCATCCATCAAAATTAGATCTGGCATTGGTTTGTGTTCCTTAAGCAGTCTGCTATATCTTCTGCGAACAACTTCACGAGTATTACGGACTTCATCGCCACCATTTTGGTGCTCAACTTCACCCTTTAATTTATACTTGCGATATGAATTTTTATCTGGTTCACCATCTTTAAAAACAACTAATGCCGAAACCGGATCAGCCCCTTGAATATGTGAATGGTCGAAACTTTCAATGACGTGACCATAAGGCAACCCCAAGGAATCAAAAATTTCTTTCTGTGCTCCCTTAGTTTTTCTATTGCCTAATTCCAGCAGGCGAAATTTTTCGTCCAGCTTGAGTTTGGCATTGTCTTTTGCCATATTTAATAAAGATCGCTTTTGCCCTCTTTTTGGCGTTCTCACCGGTACATGTAAAACTTCACTTAGCGCCTCATTATCGATTTTGGCAGGTACAAGAACTTCTTTTGGCAGTATTCTATTTCTTTGACCGTAAAATTGCACAATAAACGAGGAGAATGTATCTTCAGGATCATTAGTATCAGTCAGTGGATACATCCTAGTTTCGCTTCTGAGCAGCTTAGCTTGTCTTAAAAAGAAAATTTGAATGGCTATCCATGATTTATCAACATAAAAATTAAATATGTCACGTTGAGTATTGTCATTCGAAATAATTTTTTGCTTCTCGACAGTTTCTTCAATGTAATTAAGCTGATCACGAATTTCAGCTGCTCGCTCAAATTCAAGGTTTTGAGAGGCAGCTGACATTTTTCCGTTAAGATCTTTCTTTACCCAGGCTATGTCACCGTTTAAAAAGCTCTTAATCTTTTTTACTTGTGCTTCATAGACTGACTTTGGTACTGTTTTAAAACATGCTCCCAAACACTGTCCCATATGATAATACAAACAGGGTCTGCCCTGCTTGCCATGGCAACGTCTTAGAGGAAAAACTTTTTGAATAAACTTAAGGGTCGCTTGTGCAGCATAAACATTAGGATACGGTCCAAAATAATAGCCTCCATCTTTTCTAATGATGCTGGTTAACTTAGTTTGTGGATCACGTTCATTAGTAATCTCAATATATGGATACCCGGTTCCTTGTTTTAATTGCACATTGTAATATGGCTGATATTTCTTGATGAGCGTGACCTCAAGTAAAAATGCCTCTTTATCAGTTGAAACTGTGATAATATCATAATCACGAATATCTTCAACCAATTCAGCTCTTCTGCCAATTTGAGTACTTTTGAAATAGGAGCGTACTCTACTCCTAAGATTTTTCGACTTGCCAACATAAATAACCTTGCCGTTTACATCTTTCATTAAGTAACAGCCAGGCTTAGCTGGTAAAAGTTTTAATTTATTTTCAATCAGCTGAGTTGCCAAAAAATCACTCTCCCAAATTCGCTATCATATTTTAACATACAATTTATGGTTTGAAATTTGCTTTTGCTTGGTTACATTTTGATTATTATAAAATTATAATTTCAAAATATAGCTTTACATAATTAATTTTATTTAAAACTAACAAATTAACGTATTTTCTGGCTTGTGCTTTTGTTTTTTATTATAATTAAGATCAGAAAGGAAATATTATCATGGGTTTAACTTTTAAAAAACAAGACGAATTAGAAAAATTATTTGACAAATTTGCCACTGTGCCTGAAGACAAAAAGAAAAAATTAACAAAAAACAAGGAAAAAGTAGTTAAAGATAAAGACAACTAAAAATGGTTCTCAACTGAGAACCATTTTTTCTTGCAAATTTTACAGGTTTTGTTCAATCCATTGCCAAACTTCTTGAACATGTAATTTTTGGACCGAACTAAAAGTAAGAACATCAACATTATCATGATTTAAATCAAATTTTCGCTTTAACATAGTAAGCACTTGATTTTGCTGACTCTTCTTAACCTTATCAATTTTAGTACAAACTACTAAAATCGGTATATTAAGATATAATGCATAATTATACATAGCTACATCATTCTTAGTAGGCTCATGTCTGGCATCCACTAGAATAATTAATCCTTGTAAGTTTGCCCTGGTTTCAAGGTAATCTTGAATCATTGTACCAAACTGTTCGCGCTTTTTTTGCGAAACTTTGGCGTAGCCATACCCTGGCACATCAACCAAATAAAAGTCATGATTTACTAAATAAAAATTAAGTGTTTGCGTTTTTCCGGGTTGTGCCGAAGTTCGCGCTAAATTTTTACGATTCAATAATGTATTTATTAAACTTGATTTTCCCACATTAGAACGACCAGAAAGTGCAATTTCAGGCAAATTATCAGCTGGATATTGATCCTCACGCACAGCACTGATTGCATATGAACTCTCTTTAATGATCATTAGCTGCCTTTATTTCTTCATTATTTTCCTGATCATCCTCTTTACGTCTTGTTACGTTTGGTTCGGCATTTTTTTCAATGACATCTTTAGTAACTTTTACGTTCTCAATATCAGGCTCACTTGGAGTTTTATACATGATACCCATCATTGCATTTTCAATTATAGTCCGCAAGCCACGTGCTCCCATATTACGGTCAATGGCCAAATCTGCTATAGCTTTTAAAGCATCTGGTGTAAATTCTAAGTTAACCTGATCAAGCGACATCAATTTTTTATATTGCTTTACCAGTGCATTCTTAGGCTCAGTTAAAATTCTAACTAAATCATTTCTATCTAACTTATCTAAGGTAGCAATAATTGGAATACGACCAATAAATTCTGGAATCAGCCCAAACTTAACCAAATCTCCTGTCGTTAAATGTTTAGTCCAAGAATCATCTTGCACTTTATTAAGCTCATTTTCAGCACTAAAACCGATTACTTTTTTACCTAAACGACTTTTGACAATTTGTTCGATACCATCGAATGCTCCACCAACTATAAATAAAATGTTGGTGGTATTTATCTGTATTAATTCTTGCTGAGGGTGTTTACGACCTCCTTGTGGTGGAACTGAAGCAATAGTACCTTCCAAAATTTTTAATAATGACTGCTGAACGCCTTCACCTGAAACATCTCTGGTAATTGAAACATTTTCAGATTTTTTAGAAATTTTATCAATCTCATCAATATAAATGATTCCCCGTTCTGCACGTTCTATGTCGTAATCTGCATTTTGCAATAATTTAAGTAAAATGTTTTCAACATCTTCACCAACATAGCCTGCTTCAGTTAAGGTAGTTGCATCAGCTATTGCAAAAGGCACATCTAAAATACGGGCTAAAGTTTGAGCCAAGTATGTTTTACCCGAACCAGTTGGTCCAATCAAAGCAATATTTGATTTTTGCAATTCTGTCGAAGAATCAACATCCATTTGTGTAACGCGTTTATAATGATTATAAACTGCAACTGATAAAATCTTTTTTGCACGCTCTTGGCCAATAACGTACTGGTCAAGCTGCTTTTTAATTTCCATTGGTTTAGGTAAATCCTGTGCTTTTTTTAAAGAATCAGATTTCAGTTCATCGTCAATAATTCTTTTTGATAAGTCTACACATTCATTACAAATATAAACCCCGTTGCCAGCAATCATTTTTTTAACTTGATCTTGTGTTTTGTCACAAAAGGAACATTTAATAACCTCTTGATCAGTAAATTGTGATGCCATTCTATTCCTCCTTGTATCTACAAGTCTAAGGTTAGCATAAAATACGGGTTGTATATGAATTATATGCTTATAAAATAAAAAGGCAGTACGACACCACCTTTTTACTCAAATTTTAAGACTCTACTTTTTATCAGACTTGTTTTCGTCTTTTTTAGTCTTAGATTTAGAAACTTGTTTTGCGTTGTCAGCGACAATATTAATAGCCTTACGTACATTAATGTCATGTGAAAGCATATCATCAGTCAGAGTGCTACGGACAGTTTTTTCATCCATGTTATATTCACTAGCTAGGTTTTTTATTTCCTTGTCAATTTCTTCCTTAGTGGCTTTAATGTCCTCTTTTTTGACAATTGCCTCAAGTACCAGGTTAGTTTTAACTCTTTCTTCAGCATCTTTACCGAATTGTGAACGTAATTGATCTTCTGTAGTATTAGTTATCTTGTAATATGTCTCAGGGCTAATACCTTGGCGCTGCATATTTCCTAAATATTGATTCATTTGCGTATTGATATCTTCTTGAATCATAGCATCTGGAATTTTATCAATAGTAGCATTGGCAACAGCACCTTCAATTGCCGCTTGTTCAATTTCGTCTTGTGCCGCTTCTTCCTTTTGTGCCTTTAAGTCCTTCTTGATCTTTTCTTTTAAATCATCAAGAGTTTCAACTGAGTCATCTACATCTTTAGCAAATTCATCATCTAATTTTGGCAACTGTTTTGATTTAACTTCGTGAACCTTGGTAGCAAAATGAGCTTCCTTACCAGCTAAATCTTTTGCACCATAATCTTCTGGAAATGTTACAACTACATCTACATCATCACCAGCTTTATGACCAATTAATTGATCTTCAAAACCTGGAATAAATGTATTAGATCCTAATTCAAGAGAGTAGTCCTCTGCAGAACCGCCATCAAAAGCTTTACCAGCAACTGTTCCTTTATAGTCAATGGTAACTGTATCACCCTTAGCTGCTGCACTCTTCTTCAATACTAACTCTGCATTCTTTTCACGCTCGTCTTTTAGTTTAGCATCAATATCTTTGGCATATACTCGGGTATTTTGTTTAGGCACTTCGATTCCTTTGTATTCGCCCAGTTTTACCTCAGGTTCAACAGTAACAGTGGCTTTCATTTGCCAATCTTTACCTTTTTCCATTGAAACAGGTAAAATTTGTGGTTGACCTACAGCCGCAATATCAGCTTCTTTAAGTGCTGACTCATAGGCATCAGGTAATACAATATTCAATGCATTTTCATACAATGATTCTTCACCATAATATTGATCAAAAATCACGCGCGAAACATGTCCCTTTCTAAAGCCAGGAACACGCAAACTGTTCTTTACTCTCCTAAATGCTTGATCTAGCCCACGCTTTACATCAGCTTGGGGAATATCAAAAGTAAGTTCACCGGTAGTATTATCGGTTTTATTCCATTTTACAGACATTAATTAAATACCTCCAATGTCAAGTTAAATTGCATCGTTACATACTAAATTATCTTACATTAAACACTCGCAAAAAACAAACTTAGGCAAAAAAAGATGTACTTCTATGAAGAAGTACATCTTTTTAAACTGTTTTTAACGAACTAGTCAAGAATTTCAGTAACTTGACCAGCACCAACAGTACGACCACCTTCACGGATAGTGAACTTAGTACCCTTTTCAATGGCTGCTGGTTTAATCAATTTAACAGTAAATTCTGTGTTATCGCCAGGCATAACCATTTCAGTACCTTCTGGTAATTCAATTTCTCCAGTAATATCTGTAGTGTGGAAATAGAATTGTGGACGGTAATCTGAGAAGAATGGGGTGTG
The DNA here is from genome assembly GCF_058139575.1 of Lactobacillus sp. VURO6/B1 (VP7). Lineage (NCBI taxonomy): Bacteria > Bacillati > Bacillota > Bacilli > Lactobacillales > Lactobacillaceae > Lactobacillus > Lactobacillus sp. VURO6/B1 (VP7). Next base: position 74,124 of record NZ_JBVOWJ010000006.1, read on the forward strand.
ACGTCCGCCTTCCTCTTTCTTCAAAACGTAAACTTGGCCTTTAAACTCGTGGTGAGTTTGAATTGAGCCAGGCGCAGCCAAAACTTGTCCACGAACAACTTGGTCACGGTCAATACCACGAAGCAATACACCAACGTTGTCTCCGGCTTCACCTAAGTCCAAAGTCTTGTGGAACATTTCCAAACCAGTTACAACTGATTTAAGAACTTTATCTACCAAGCCGACAATCTCAACTTCATCACCGATCTTAACTGTACCACGGTCGATACGACCTGAAGCAACAGTACCACGACCAGTAATAGTGAAGACATCTTCAACTGGCATCAAGAATGGCTTATCAGTTTGACGTTCAGGAGTTGGAATATATTCATCAACTGTGTCCATCAACTTCATGATAACTTCTTCTTGTTCCTTGTCACCTTGTAAAGCTTTCAATGCTGAACCACGGATAACTGGAATGTCATCACCAGGATAATCGTATTCAGTCAACAAGTCACGAACTTCCATTTCAACTAAGTCAATCAGTTCTGGGTCGTCAACTAAATCAGTTTTGTTCAAGAAAACAACGATGTAGTTAACACCAACTTGACGAGCAAGTAAAATGTGTTCACGAGTTTGTGGCATAGGACCATCAGTTGCGGCAACAACTAAGATAGCTCCATCCATTTGGGCAGCACCGGTAATCATGTTCTTAATGTAGTCGGCGTGACCTGGGGCATCCATGTGGGCGTAGTGACGATTTTCAGTTTCGTACTCTACGTGAGCGGTATTGATAGTAATACCACGTTCCTTTTCCTCTGGGGCTGCATCGATTTCTGAATAATCTTCTGCTTTGGCCAAGCCCTTTTCTGATAAAACTTTAGTAATAGCCGCTGTTAAAGTGGTCTTACCATGGTCAACGTGACCGATAGTACCAATGTTTACGTGTGGCTTTGTTCTAACGTAATGTTCTTTTTCTGCCATTAAAATGACCCTCCTGTAAATTTGCAAGAAGTCCGTTGAGTAAGTAACGGATAGTTCTCTATTGAATATTGTACTACTTTCATTGGCAAATGCCTAGTATTTTAATGCATAGAGCCATGCCTAATGAAAACGTCCTTTGCTATTATACTAAATACTTTGAAAAAGTAAAGGCATTTTATCCAATTTTATTCGGATATATTATTATCGATTTTCTCAAACAGCTTCTGATTACTTCTACCATCATGATTATCAATATAAGAAGCAATGTCACTGGCAAAACTGTCAGGATCATCAACATACTTATTTAGTTTAGGATAAAGACTCCCTAAAATCAAATTAACTTCGCCTAACACAGCCGGAAGTTGATTAGGCTTGTGGTAGTAACGTGAACCAATACCTGATACAACTTCTCGATACACGGGGTCCTTTTCAAGTAAATTTATTTTTTGAGGAATAAATTGCTCTTCCTGCCCTAATACCAGAACCCTAAATGTTTCCTGAAGTCCCAGTCGAAACAAATCTTCAATTAAAACCAGCCGAATTGCAAAGTTTAAACTGGGATCCAGCAACAAACTCTGAGCAAAATTTTTAAAATTTGGTAAATTTAACTTAAATAATTGTTCGTAATCAGATTTTGTTAGTTTAGCTTTTTGTTTAAAAGTAACCATTATTTTCTGTTGAGCTGTTGAATTAACTGGTTCTACCGAACATGGCAATTCATAGTCAGTAATATTTTTAACTTCTAAAGCTTCAATAAAAAAATTATTTTTTCTAAGAATTTTGCTATATTCAGCAAAAATTTTAGAATTAGTGAAAAGATCCTTTTCTTCTTTAATTAATTCATAAGCAGAATAACTCTGCTTGTTCTTAATATATAGCTCACATAAATTAAGAACAACCTCGTCGCTGTGACCATCCCTTAAAGCTTCTTCAAGATTTTGAATAGCCTGAACCATATCGCCACTTGCTTCATTTCTTTTTGCCAGATTAATTAAATTTTTTTGACTCAGTGATGTCATCATTGATCTTTCTTGATAATTCTTTGACCAGTCTTATTAACATCAACTGGGTGATGAGTTTCCTTTTTTGGCATATCATTTTTGCTATTTCTTTTTTGCATTGCTCGATGTCGGTTTTGGTTTACCTCCATTACTACTGGCAAAACTACTGGCCGCCTATTTGTTTTGCGATAAAGAAACTTTTCCAAATCATTGCGCACATCTTGCTTAATCTCTGTCCAGTCAAATTTTTTGTGCTCAAAATTATTATTAATTGTCTTTTTAATCAGCTCAATGCTGTCACGCATTAACTGCTGATTTGCCTTAATGTATACAAATCCTCTACTTGTAACCTGTGGTTGAGCAATAATTTTTTTCTTACGGCGATCAATTGTCACCACTGCAATAAAGATGCCATCATCAGATAGGACCTCGCGATCGCGTAAAACAATATTACCAACATCCCCGATGCCAGAGCCATCAATCATTGTGTCCTCTCCGGGAACAGGATCTGTCAAATAGAGTCGTTTTTGATTAAAGTCATAGCTTAAGCAATCACCATTTTTAGTAATAAAAATATCTTCTTTTTTGAGTCCTGCCCTGATTGCCAAATCTTTGTGAATTTCCAGTAATCGATATTCACCTATAACTGGAATTAAAAATTGTGGCTTTATAATGTCAATAAGCAGTTGTAAATCACGGCCCGTTGCATGTCCACTGGTATGTTTTGCTTTACCTAGTTGAATTACAGTACCACCAGCACGATAAACCATATCGCTAGTTTGAGCCACAACCGTTTCCACAGAATGAGAAGGCGTCGTCGCAATAAAAACTAGGTCTCCCTTGTGAATCGTAATCATACTGTGACGTTTTTTGGCCATCTTTTGTAAAGAATTTAAAGGCTCACCCATTTGACCGGTTTCAAGAATAACCGTTTTTTCATCAGGAGTTTCTTTTAAATCTTTAACACGCATCAACAAGCCTTTAGGAACATTCAAATAACCAAGATTCATGGCAGTACGGACTATTTTTGCCAAATCTCTGCCCGTCAGCAAAACGCGTCTGCCAGTTTTATGAGCGGCATTTAAGACTTCCTGAATTCTAATCAGATTAGATGCTTTGGCAGCGACGATTACTCTGCCCTTGGCATTCCGAAAAACATTTGTTACATAGTCCCCAATCTCCTGTTCGGCAACATTGGGCAAAGATGCTTCAGCATTTGAAGAGTCACTTAAAAGTGCTAAAACTTTCTTTTGTCCAATTTCTGCTAAGCGGTCTAAATCCGTACGGTACTTAGGGGCTGCAGAAGGATCAAACTTAAAATCTCCAGTATAAACAACTTCTCCTGCAGGAGTATGCACATCTATTCCTAGCGAATCTGGAATAGAATGAGTAGTCGGGAAAAATGATATATTAGCATTTTTAAAATCAATCTCTGTCTCAGCATCAATAACATGAAAAAGACTGTTTTTACAGCGCTTATTTTCCCGTTTAACTGTTATTTTTGCCAGTTCGATTGTGAGCTGTGACCCAAAAACTGGTATGTCATACTTTCTTAAAATATACGGCAAAGCTCCTATAGAGTCTGCATGTCCGTGTGTCAAAAAAATGCCGACCACCTGATCACCATATTGCTCAAAAAAGTCTAGATCCGGAATAACCAGATCAATTCCAAACAATGTGCTGTCAGGATATTTAAGACCTGCATCAAGAACAAAAATTTCATCATTAACTTGAACAGCGAACATGTCTTTTCCTTGTTCACGAACGCCGCTCAAAATCATAATTTTAACTTGATCAGTCATTATATTTCCTTTTCTTTAATTTGCTATTCAGTTGTTATTTATGGATCATGTGATCACAACGTAAAAAGTATCTTTTTTTATTCTAGCATAAAAAGGTATTTTGACAAAAATAAAAAAGCCGATTCCTAATTTGAACCAGCTTTTTTGACATTTCAATTAATTAACGACGCAAACCTAGCTTCTTGATTAATTCACGGTAACGATTAATATCCTTATTTTGTAAATAACGAAGTAAGTTACGACGGTGACCTATTTTCTTCAATAAACCAACATATGAATGATGATCATGTGAATGATTCCTCATATGTTCAGTCAGGTTATTGATATCTGTAGTCAAGATGGCTACTTGAACCTCAGTTGAACCTGTATCACCTTCGTGAGTCGCAAATTTTTGAATTATTTCATCTTTTTCTGCTTTTGAAATTGCCATATTATTTTCACCTTTCACTAGAATAATTGCCGCTAACAACGTTAACCGTCAGGTGTGAGCGCGCAAACAGCGTTAACGGTTCACAACAATAGTATAATACAGACAATTTTTTTAAAAAGCAAGTATTATTTATCTTGCATCTACAATTATCTTTCAGTATAATCTATAAAGTAGAATTACGATCAATGGAGGTGAAATTTATGCCACAAATCAAATCAGCTATTAAGCGTGTTAAGACTCAAGATGCTACAAGAAAGCGCAATGCTGCTCAAATGAATCAGTTGAGAACTGCAGTTAAAAAGTTCAAGACTGCTCAAGCTGCTGGTGCTGAAAACGCCTCCGAATTACACGTAGCTGCTGCTCGTGCATTAGATAAAGCTGCTTCTAAAGGTCTTATTCATAAGAATAAAGCTAACCGTGATAAGAGCCGTTTAGCAAAACTTGCAAAATAATGATCTTGCTTAATTAATAATCAAAAAGACAGAAATGAACTCATTTCTGTCTTTTTATTTACCAAAATTTATACACTGAGAATAAACAGCTTTAAAAAATTATTTTCATGGTATAGTCCGCTCTTATAATTAAAATCCAACTTAATTGCTTGTTCTAATAATTTTGCTACCTTGTCTAGTGATAATCTATTTTTAAGAGCTAACTTAACGCGATAAGGATGAACCCCCAAAGTTTGCACGATTTCAGCTTCACTGCGGCCTCTCTCATTAAGCACCTTAACAATCAAAATCATTTCCAGCTGATTTTCAAATACTGCAAGAATCTGTATTGGATTGTTGCCATTATGCAACTGATTACTTAATCTTACCAGAGCTTCCTGATAATTGTTACTTAACGCCGAATCCAGTATAGCAAAAATATTTTGCGCCAAAGATAAATCAACATTTTTTTCAACTAATTCAGTCGTAATTTTTCTATTGCTTACTACCATTTTCAGTTTATTGTAATTACTTAAAACAGTATCTAGTACTTGATCGCTACGTTCTAATAAAAGCTTTAAAGCAGAACTTGTAATTTGATACCCTTCCATAGAAATCATATTTCTGACAGTTTTACTCAATTCAAATGGTCTGATTTTAGTTTCCACCACATTGAAATTTTTGGTAATAAGCTTAGTTATTTTCTTTCGTCGATCAATTTTTTCATATGAGGCAACGATTACTAAAACATCATCTAGCTCCGCAATATTTGCCAAAACATTCTGCAATTTTGCAATTTGCTTTTGGAATTTTTTAGGTACTTTGGCAGTTAAAAAAAAGGGATTTTTGATCGTTATTATTTTTTTTTGACTAAAAAGGCTCGACTCAGTGAGATCAGCAATTAATTCATCTAATCCTTCTGAATCGCAATCAACAGTGACTTTTTCATATTCTGAGAATTTTGTTTCATGAATATATGAATCAGCAAGATATTCATTTAGGAAAGCGTCGTTGCCATTAATCAGGGTATGAGCAATTTTCGTATTAGAACCTTTAAATAAAGAAAGTAATGTCATTTTTTTGTCACCGGTAAAAATCTCTTAAATTTGGGCCTCGTAAAAGCACCATAAGTCCAAGTAATCATACCACAGTCTTGAGTTGATGCCCACGGAATATGTTGAGCCTGCAAAGTTTCAATTGTCTCTAGGTGAGGATGACCAAAACGATTCTTGCGACCAGCAGAAATAAAAACTCTCTCTGGATGTAGAGCTTTTAAGAATTCTTTATTTGAAGCAGTACGACTACCGTGATGACCTAGTTTAAAGTAATCTGCATGCAAATGATATTGACTTATAATTTCCAACTCTCCTTCTTGACCTAAATCTCCAGTAAAAAGCCACCTTTTACCTGCCAGTTTAAATGTTAGAGAAAGAGAATCTTCATTTTTACCTATGCCTGGCTTAAAAGGATAAACAGTCTGAAAAGATATTTGAGAGTCATTAACTTTATTCCCGGCTAACAATTGTCTAATTTGGCTTTTCTTGATTTTGCCAATGATCCTTTTTTGAAAAGAAGGATTTTGAATCAATCCTTGGGCTATATATAATTTTTTTACTTTGATTTGACTCAAAAGTGGTCTCAAATCACCTACATGGTCTGCATCTTGATGCGTAATAAATATCCCATTAATTTTGCTTATACCTTGAGCCTTCAAAAATGGCAGTGTAATTTTATTAACTTGGGGGTTTATTTTTTTGCCGTTAAAATTAAGTTTTCCGCCGACGTCTATTAAATAAACCTTTCTAAAAAATGGAGTAGAAATAAAAATACTGTCACCCTGACCAACATCAATAAAAGTCACCTGACCTTGAAGTGGAAAATGAATTGTTAAAAAAATTAGTCCGTATGTAAATAAAAGGCAGCCTATGATATTCTTTTTTGTTTTTTGATAGTCTGGCTTTTCATTTATCAAAATCAATATGACAGATGTCAACATTAATAAGAGCAGGCATTGCCACCAGTTTATTTTGCCAAATGTCAAAAGACCAATTTTGCTGTTAGAAATTTGTGCAATTATTTTTTCTCCTTGTTCAAGTATTCTTTCAAATAAAAAACTGCATTTTGGATTAATACCGAAGAATAACAAATTAAAAAAAGTTAAAGGCATCACGACCCAATTGAAATATGGCACAATTAATATATTAAAGAAAACGGTTAATAGATTAAATTGAAAAAAATAAAATAGAAGCAAGGACAATAAAAGGCTATTTAAAGAAAATGACTGCTTAAATTTAGTCATATGGTTAGTCATTTCCAAGCCCAAGGCTAAAATATAGCTTAAAATTGCACCAGTGTTCATCATCAAACGAGGATCAAAAATTAAGTGCAAAACAGCAGTAAGTCCAAGTAAATCACTCTTGTTAATTTGTAATTTGTTTATACTAAGTAGCTGACCCAAAATATAGGTCAAACTTGCTCGGATAAAGCCCACTTGACCATTACTGAGAAAAATTCCTATAAGTAAAATAATTAGGCAAAAAAGAAATGTCTCTTCTTGCGTTAATTTTAAAAAATAGCAACATGTACTGATTAGCAGAGTATAGATACCAACATGTAGACCAGAAATACTCAGAATATGAATTACACCAAGATCGCGATAATTATTTAGTATTGATTGAAATCTTTGACTGGGATTCTCACCTAATATCAGTTCGTTACTAAAAAAAGATAAGATTGGTGGCATTTTTTGCAAAAAAACTTTTAATTTGAACCGCAAATGATGTAAATAATTCCAGATGCCACGCTTTTCAATTTTAACTTTATAACTGGTTAATTTGACTTCTTGAGTAATATTTTTAGAGAGGTAGAACCTTTGCAAATCAAATTGTCCATAGTTAGAAGCTGGTTCAATTAGATTTACATCACCAGCTAAATTATAAAGTACAACTTTGTACCCTAATTTCAATTGTTTTATCTGGCTAGAATTTATTTTTCCAGAAACTTTTATTTTGCCGTCTGCTGCTTGGCCATCAACTGTGAACCAATCGTCAAAAATTTCAACTTGATCAGGATAAAAAGCTATTATTGATCTGGGACTGATTGTAAAGTTAGTTTGCTTTTTATCAATGTAAGTCACAAAAAGAGTTATGAAAAAAACAACCAAAGAAAACCATTTTAAAGAATTAAACTTGTAAAAAAGTAAATATGAAAGATAAAAAGCTATTAATAAACAGACTAGCTTTTCAATTAAGGTATTGCACTGATAATACAAGAAGCTTAAATCAACCAGTAATAAAGCTAATACAAGAAAAAAACCGGGTCTTAGGACATCAAACTTCCAATTGGTCTTTAAGGGCGACAAAAGTTTTTTCTCCAATTCCAGATACTTGTTTTAGTTCTTCTATGGATTTAAATTGACCGTTTTTTTGACGATAAGCAATAATTTGCTGTGCTTTTTTCTCTCCAATACCATTAAGCTGCTGTAATTGTGCTACATTTGCAGTATTAATATTTACTTTATTGCTGGCAGTCGTTTGGTCACCTTTGTTATCACTAATTTCAGCGGAAACCGTGCCAGTGGTATTAGATGAAACTGATTCCACCACTTGTTCTGCTTTAATTTTTTCGCCTTTATAAGGAATATGAATTTTATCCTGGTCTTTTAATATCAAAGCTCGATTAACCCTTTTCAATTGAGCATTGCTTTTAATACCTCCTGCTGCAGCAATCAGCTCATTTAATCTTGCGCCATTTTTAAGTGTGTATACTCCTTGATGATTAACGGCACCTGATATATCACAGGTGACACTTTTAGGCTTAGATGCAGCAATTCTTTCTGTTTTTGTTTCCCCTGAATTCGTTTTGTCTGGCAAATTGTCAGTATTGTCTTTTTTACTCTGCAAAAGCTCAGTATTTTCATCGTTAAAATCATTGATATTTTCATTAGAATCCGATTTTTTGACTTCAAACCAAAAAACAACCATTAAACATGCTAATCCAATAAAAAAATACGTTTTATGCTCATCAATAAAAGTTTTTATTCTTTCCCAATCCATTTTTTCAACTCCTATTTTTAAGTACGCAAAAAAGCCCAAAAAACATTTGGACTTTTTTTGATATTTATCAATAATTTTCTTGTAAATAACGAAGTGCATCTTCAAAGGTACGCACAGGAACAATTTTCATCTTGGTTCCAATTTGCTTGGCTGTCTTTTTAGCAAGCAAATAATTACTTGAACTTTTTTTCATCCCCGCTGTATCAACAGGTGCAAAAAAGACTTCAGCTCCAGCACGATCAGCAGCCACAACTTTTTTATCGACACCACCAATCATACCCACTTTTCCAGATGGACTAATTGTCCCAGTTCCAGCAATCTTATGGCCTTTTGCTAAGTGCTTGCCTGAAAAAACTTCATAACTGGTCAAAGTAAACATTAATCCGGCTGATGGTCCCCCTATTGCTCCGGCATTAATTGTAACTTTTGGCTTTGTCTCAACCTGTATATGTTCTACTAACTGTATTCCTATTCCAGGTTTACCTGTTCCTTCGACCTTAACAATTTTTCCTTTAAAATTGATTTTTTTCTGTTCCCGCAAGACATTAATTTCCGTTTTAGAGCCTATCCTTTTCTTTTGAAAATAATGGATCATTTCTTCTGTCGAGTGAAATTGATGGCCATCAGCACCTAAGACAGTATCTCCGACTTGCAATTTGCCTTTAAAACTTGAGCCTTTTTGCACCTGCATAACGTAAACACCTTGATAGTGGAGTTTTGGTTTTAGTCCCGCCTTTTTGGCCGCATAATAAATTGCATTTTGTTGACTAGTTTGCATATACCAATTTTGTAATTCTTGGTATTGACTACTGCTTGAATCACCTAATAACTCAGTTTTTGGTATACGACTAGCATGTTTTTGGGTAAAACTAAAAAGATATTCCCATACTGTTGCCGGTTGACTTGTTTCACTAACAGTCACTAAATAAAAATTACTTGGCGGCTTAGCCTTACTTTTTACAAATTGGCCAACTGAAACAGCACTGCCAGGCATTTCAATATAATAATTTGTTGGCCAGTTTAAGCCAATAAAAACGAGAAAAAAAGTCAGAATTATAAGTAACCATTTTCGGGTTTTTGAAAACTTCTTGTTCACTTTCTTTTCTTTATTCATGTTTGCTATAACCAATTTTTTCTTTCAATGCCTGTGCCGCTTTAGTCGGCAAGAAGCTCCCAAAATCACCATTAAACTGTGCAATTTCTTTTATAATACTGGACGCAACAAAGCTATTTTCCGGCTCAGTAAAAAGCAAAACGGTACTTATGTCACTTGCCATTTTTTTATTCATTTCCGCAATCTGCTGTTCAAATAAAAAGTCTGTGGTATTTCTTACGCCACGTACAATTGTATTTGCTCCTAAATCGCGTGCAACTTTAACAGTAAGCTGGTCAGGCTTTAGCAGCACTTGAACATTTTTTAGACCTTTAACGGCATCATTAATTAAATCTTTTCTTTCTTTATTTGTAAAAAGATATTTTTTAGCAGTATTGACCATTACCACTACGTATACTTTATCAAATATCGCAGCAGCCTGATTAATTATATCAACGTGACCGTTAGTGATGGGATCAAAACTCCCTGGAAATATTGCTACACTCATTAGTGTTCCTTTCGATAAAAACGAACGATGGTTTTACCCAGATGCTTTTCTTTAATTAGCTGAAAGCTACTGTTTGTTTTTAAAGCCGTTTGATCATCGGTTTCAGCCACTACTACTGCCCCGTTATTTAACAACTCCAGGTCAACCATTTTTGCCATATCTGCCGTAATTTTTTGTTTAGCATAAGGTGGATCTAAGAAGACAAGATCAAATTTCTGCTTGTCTTTGGCAAATTTAGCCAAAGCCGCGTTACTAGACATTTTATATACTGAAAAACGTTCAGGCTCCTTTGTTAAAGCAACGTTTTTACGAATAACGTTAACGGCCTGATAATTAATGTCAACTATAACTGCATAAGAACATCCCCGAGAAACAGCCTCAATTGCCAGAGCACCACTTCCACCATATAAATCTAAAACTGCTCCACCGTTAAAAAATTGACCTAACGAATTAAACAGAGATTCTTTAACCTTATCACTTGTTGGTCTTGTTCTTTGACTTTTAATAGTAAATAAATTGCGTTTGGCATACTTTCCGGAAATAATTCTCATAATAGTTGTTCTGTATCTTCCTGACGTTCTTGTAAAGTTTTTTCGGCTTCTTTTGCTAATTCTGCAATTTGCTTTTCAATATGATCGCTTGAGAGATCAATTTGATTCCAATTTGATTTTTCTACTTTTTCAACAAAATCAAGTGAATTCAGGTCACGGCAAACTTGTTCAATCTCTTTTTTATTGACATACAAAATACAATAAGCAAATTTTTTAGAAAAATAAACAATATCACCATATCGTCTCAATTTATATTGATCACTAATTGAATTCAAATAAACAATAAGACTTTGTCTTTGAATAATATTTTTATTAGCTAAATCTTCTTCAACGCCCATTTGCAAACCTTTCCTCATTTTTAATTCGCTCGTTTGCTGAAATATTTAACACAATTCCGATAGCAGCTGACAAAATTATTAAAGACGATCCTCCATAAGAAATGAACGGTAACGTGACCCCGGTAATGGGTAATAAACCGAGTACAGCACCCACATTAAAAACAGTCTGGGTAAAAATAATTGTTGTTACTCCAAAGCATACTAAAGCATTAAATTGTGAACTCGCATGAATACCAACTTCCATAATACTCCAAATTAAATAAAAAATTAGTCCAATTACTAAGAGTGCACCGATGACACCAATTTCTTCTGCAATCACTGCTAAAATGAAGTCTGTATAAGGCTCGGGCAGATACCCTCTTTTTTGCATGCTATTACCCAGACCTACACCAAATAAACCGCCATTATGAATAGCATAGTATGAGTTAACCAGTTGTGCCCCTCCTTTTTGCTCCAGTTCAAATGGGTGAAGAAAAGAAAGAAAACGACGATACTGGTACTTATTTTGTAGAAATTCAGGATTCCATTTGATAATCAGGAAAACAAGCAGGTAAACTCCGACCGCAATGCCAATAAGACATAAAACTGCATTCTTAGCGGGAACACCAGAAACTGAGAACATGACGATGACAATCATTGCCAAAATAGCGGTACCGCCAAAATCAGGCTCAAGGATAACCAAAAACATCATAAAAGCAGCTAAAATTGCAGGTCTTGATAAGTTTTGAATAATTTGCCCTTTGTTAAAAGAACCATCATGACGATCTAAAAAATAAGCTAAATAAATTATCAAGGATAATTTGGCAATTTCCAGAGGTTGAATCTTAATTATTTTTAAATCAATCCAACCGACAGAACCATTGACTGCAGCAGCAGACCCTTTAAAAATTTTCAAGCAAATCAAATAAAAAAGTAATAAAATGCTGATTCCGAGAAACCAAATGACAAACTTCCGACTCTTGAAAATATTAAGTTTTAAAAAAAAGCAGAGAGCACAAAAAACAAAAACCGCAAAAAAAGCATACATGGCTTGGCGTATACCGTAAAATGCCGGATTAAACCCATTCACAAGCAAAATATCCGAGCTAGCGGAATAGACCATCACTATTCCAAAGACCACTAACAAGATATAGGGCAAGAAAATATTGTAATTTAAATGGTGAAGTTTTTGCCGCACAAGCCGACCTCTCCTTCTGTAATAAATTAACCTTTATTATAAGCATTATAAAACAAAAAGAGCACCACTTCATCAGTGAGTGCCCTTCTTAAAAAAATTATTTACTTCTTATTACGTCTCTTATCGGCTTTTTGTCTCTCAGAAGTGTTCAGAATTTTCTTTCTTAACCTGATTGAATCTGGTGTTACCTCACAATATTCATCATCATTTAAGAACTCAATGGCTTCTTCAAGCGTTAAAGTTTTAGGAGTTCTAATAGCTGCAGCATGATCCTTCCCCGCAGCACGAGTGTTAGTCAAGTTTTTACCTTTGATAACATTAACTGCGATATCACGATCACGAGAGGATTGACCGACAATCATTCCTTCATAAACTTCAACTCCGGCTCCAATAAACAATTCACCACGTTGCTCAACAGTTTGCAAAGAATATGTGGTTGATTTACCCTGGCTAATGGAAACTAAAGCACCATTTTGACGACCAGGTTCCCAGTTCTTAACAACAGGTTTATATGAATCAAAACTATGGTTCATAATGCCGTAGCCACCAGTTTGAGACATAAATTCATTATTATAGCCAATTAATCCCCGAGAAGGAACTAGGAAGTCAAGCCGAGTTTGATTGTTACCTGTGGATGCCATATTCTTCATTTCTCCTTTTCTCTGAGAAAGTGAGTCAATGACTGAACCAACGTATTCGTCAGGCGTATCCACTTGAACAGCTTCAAATGGCTCACACATTTTACCATCAATTTCACGGTAGATAACCTTTGGTCTTGATAATTGCAATTCAAAACCTTCACGCCGCATTTCTTCAACCAAAATTGAAAGGTGCAATTCACCACGACCTGAAACAGTCCACGCGTTTAATTGGTCGGTTGGATCTACTTTCAAAGAAACATCGGTTCTGGTTTGCTTAATTAAACGATCTTCCAACTTTTTTGGAGTAACTTTGTCACCTTCGCGACCAGCAAAAGGTGAATCATTAGCTACAAAATCCATTTGCAGTGTAGGTGGATCAATCTTTAGAAGAGGCAAAGCTTCAGGATTTTCGGCTGAAGCAATAGTTTCACCAACAAAAATATCGTTAATACCACTAATGGCAATAATATCACCTGCTTTAGCTTCAGTAATCTCGTTACGCTTTAAGCCAAAGAAACCGAAAAGTTTGGTAACTCTAAAGTTCTGGGTAGAACCGTCACGCTTCATCACAGTAATATTATCGCCAACTTTAACTCGCCCGCGATAGATACGGCCAACACCTATACGACCAACGTAATCATCCCAGTCAAGCATTGTAATTTGGAATTGCAAAGGTTCATCTGTATTATCAATTGGTGCAGGAATTGATTTAATAATCGTGTCAAAAATAGGATTCATAGTTTCTTCTTGTTTTGACGGATCAGGATCATAAGAGGAGGTACCATTTAAAGCAGATGCATAAACTACTGGGAAGTCAAGCTGCTCATCGTTTGCTCCTAATTCAATAAATAATTCCAGCACTTCGTCAAGAACTTCTTTAGGACGAGCACCAGGACGGTCAATCTTGTTGATAACGACAATTGGCTTAACTCCTGCTTCTAATGCCTTTTTAAGTACGAAACGAGTTTGCGGCATAGTGCCTTCATAAGCATCAACCAATAATAAAGCACCGTCGACCATATGCATGATTCTTTCGACTTCGCCACCGAAATCGGCGTGTCCCGGAGTATCCAAAATATTAATGGTTGTATCACCATATTTAACCGCAGTGTTTTTAGATAAAATAGTTATACCACGTTCACGCTCAATATCATTTGAATCCATCGCACGATCTTCCAAAGCCATATGTTCAGGGAGAGTGTCGGATTGTTTCAACAATTGGTTAACCAGAGTAGTTTTACCATGGTCAACGTGCGCTATGATAGCTATATTCCTAATATCGTTTCTTCTTTTTTCTGACAAAAGTATTCCTCCTCCACTCCTCAATAAAAAAACTGTGACGTGGTCACAGTTTCGGCGGCACGTCAAAAACATGCTGATCGAAGTGTTTCATATCTGTATATTTACGCTCATTGATTTTACCACCTAACAGTTTAAGGGTCAACGTTTATCCCTCTTTTTCAAATTAAAAATTTAGTATAGAATAAAAAGCAGACAAATTAGTTTATTTTATGTTACAAATATAAATATAAACTTTTATGAAAGAGTGAATGTAATTGATTTTAATGAAAGATATTACCCGTGACGGTAACCCAGTATTGCGCAAAGTAGCTAAACCATTAACTTTTCCTTTAAGCGAACATTATCAAAATTTGGCTAAAGAAATGATGGAATATCTAGTTAACTCGCAAGATCCTAAAATTGCAGAAAAGCACCAATTGCGGGCCGGTGTGGGGTTAGCTGCACCACAGGTTGGCGAAAGCGTTCAAATGGCCTCATTATTGGTTCCAAATGACAAAGGCGACATTGTCTTTAAGGAAACTTTTGTTAATCCTGAAATTTTATCTGAATCAGTCAAACAAGCTTGCCTCAGTGAAGGCGAAGGATGCTTGAGCGTTGATAAAGTAATTGATGGCTACGTGCCACGACCTGACAAATTAAAAATTCATTACTATACTGTCTCTGGTGAAGAAAAGACCATTCGTTTAAAAGACTACCCCGCTATTGTTGCATCCCATGAAATTGAACATTTACGAGGACATCTTTTTTATGATCGTATTAATAAGCAGAACCCATTTAAATTAGATGAAGATACAGTAATAATTTATTAATTTTATTAAAAAAGATTTTAGCCGTCATTTATTGTGTTGACGGTTTTTTTAAATATAGCTGGCAAAACTTGATTCTATACTTGTTTTTGCATGTATGGTAGAATTTTACTAGCTATGGGATGCTTTATGTTATCCAAAATTAGAACATTTATTAACTGAATAAGGAGAATACAAATATGATCTACAAAGTTTTGTATCAAAAAGACAAGGTTGTCAATCCTAGACGGGAAACAACCCAAACTCTTTATCTTGAGGCCGACAACATGGTGGCCGCAAGAACAATGGTTGAGGAAAATACCCCCTATAATATTGAACTCATCCAAGAATTGGCTGGCAATTCGCTAACTTACGAAAAAGAACATGCCGATTTTAAATTAGCCACTTTTGAGAGTAAGAAGTAGTCTCTGTGCGTATTAAAAATAATGAAGTTGCTGTAGTTGCAATCGGGGGGTTGCACGAAATTGGCAAAAATATGTACTGTGTACAATACCAAGATGAAATCATCATTATGGATTGTGGCATTAAGTTTCCAGAAGATGATCTTCTTGGTATTAATTATGTGATTTCAGATTATTCTTATTTAATAAAAAACCGCAAAAAAATTAAAGCTCTAGTTGTTAGTCACGGGCACGAAGACCACATTGGCGGGATCCCCTTCTTACTAGAAAAGATCCCGGAAATTCCAGTTTACGCCACCCCATTTGCTTTAGCTTTAATTAAGGGTAAGCTTGAGGAACATGGTATTTTAAGAACTACTGAGCTTCATGAAGAACATGAAGATACTGTACTAAAATTCAAGAAATTGACGGTAACCTTTTTCAGAACTACTCACTCTATTCCTGATACATTAGGTATTGCTGTTCATACACCACTAGGTGCAGTCGTATTTACTGGTGATTTTAAATTTGATTTAACTCCAGTTATGAATCAACCAGCCCCTAATTTCCAGAGAATAGCAAAATTGGGCAACGATGGTGTTTTAGCTTTACTATCTGATTCAACCAATGCTGAAGTCAGCCAGTTTACTAAGTCTGAACGGTTCGTTGCTAAATCTTTACACGACATTATTACTGGAATACACGGAAGAATAATTTTTGCTACTTTTGCATCTAACTTATACCGTGTTTCAACTGCTATTGAAGCAGCTATTGACACTGGAAGAAAAGTTGCCATTTTTGGTCGTAGTATGGAAAATGGTGTGCAAAACGGGATTGATTTAGGTTATCTCAATGTTCCTGATGGTTTGATTGTGGATGCTAACGAAATTAACCATACGCCAGCAGAACAAGTAATGATTTTATGTACCGGTTCTCAAGGTGAACCATTAGCCGCCCTTTCTCGCATTGCCAACGGAACGCACCGACAAATTAGTTTACAGCCAGGCGATACAGTAATCTTTTCATCGAACCCAATTCCTGGAAATACTTTAAGCGTTAACCACTTAATCAACAAGTTAATGGAAGGCGGCGCGAATGTTGTCCATGGCAGAATAAATAACGTCCATACATCTGGACATGGTGGTCAGGAAGAACTTAAAATGATGGTTCGTTTGACCAAACCCAAGTACATGATCCCTGTTCACGGCGAATACCGGATGCAAGTAATTCATACTGAATTAGCACAAGCAGCCGGTGTTCCTGCTGAAAATACTTTTGTCCTTGAAAATGGTGAAGTAGTTTGTTTTGGTCCTGAAGGTTCAAGAATAGCTGGTCACATTCCAGCTGGTGATGTCTATGTTGACACTTCAGGTACTGCTGATGTTGGTAACGTAGTAGTTCATGACCGTCAAGTCTTGTCTGAAGATGGTTTAGTTGTTGTAGTGGCAACGGTTGATTACAAACACAAACGAGTTTTGGCTGGCCCAGATGTTTTAAGTCGGGGATTTGTCTATATGCGGGAATCAACCGAATTAATTAATCAGGCCCAAAAACACATTTATCACGTTATCAAATCTGAGATGGACAAGGTAGAGCATCCTAAAGATAGTGTAATCCGTCATGCAATAGTTGATAATCTTTCAGACTTTTTATATTCAAAAACCAAAAGACGGCCAATGATCTTACCAATGTTAGTTGAGAAAAAATAGTAAAAACCCGTTTAGAAGGGTTTTTATGTAATGAATGAAATTATATGGATAATAAATTAAAAATACATCTTTTAGTCAATGAAGTAGCTGGTAACGGTCGTGCTAAAAAAGTGCTTGAGCAGACAACTTCTTTGTTAATCAACCAAAACGTTAACTTTGACCTGCAAATAAGTAATTACGCTGGTGAAGCTATTCGTCTCGCCCAACATTATGGCAATCAACACCATTTGCCAAACGAAATTTTATTAGTGATTGGTGGCGATGGCTCACTAAATGAAGTTTTAAATGGGATTAAACGTTCAGATAATCCTAGTACTCCTATTGCATACTTGCCAGCAGGAACTGGCAATGATTTTGCCCGTGCCGCTGATCTGACCGCTGATCCTAAAGTGTTACTAGATCACTTTAAGAAAAATTTTGAACCAGACGAGATCGACTGTGGCTCATTTACCCTTCCCAAAATAACAGCAGAACAAAAATATTATTTTGCTAATAGTTTTGGGATTGGTTTTGATGCTTTTGTTAATCATAATAGCAATATTTCCAAGCTTAAAAAGCTATTAAATCATCTTAGCGAGGGAAAATTTATTTACGGCCTTAACGTTGTTGCGAGTGTGACTAAACAGAATACTTTCGGAGTCGAAATTGAACGAAATGGTCAAAAAATATACTTTGATGATGCTTTTATGGTTACTACAACAAATCATCCGTTTTTAGGTGGTGGCCTTCCCCTCTTGCCCAGTGCCAAAATTGATAGTCACAAAATTGACACTGTTATAGTAGAAAAATTTAGTTTGGGTAAACTAGTAAAGTTATTTATTAACCTACTAAAAGATGGCTCACACGTTAATGATCCACAATTTCATTATTTTGAAGCTGACAAAATTAGGGTTACTACCATGAAAAAAGAATACGCCCAAGTAGACGGAGAAGAAATTAAACCAAACCTTTTTAATATTGAGTTTTCTGTCTCAAGCTTTAAGCTTTTACGCTAATAAAAATAATTAAAAATTTATTATAATAATTTAACCAACCAAGCAGAAGATGGCTTGGTTTTTTTTATATCTGAATCACATAATTAATTTACTTTTTTCGTTAAAGCAGATAAATTATATTAAAATAATTAGCTAAAAGTTAATTTTAATTTATTACATTTAAAATATAATTTTAATGTGATATTATGGGAATTGTTACATCATTATAAATTAGTACTCATAAGGGATGAAGAATCATGAAAAAAAGCAATGTTTTAAACTCTATTGGTATTTTAGTGGCTACAACTCTAACTCTTACGGCATGTGGTAAAAGTAACAGTAATCAGGAAAATAATGCAAAAGAAGCAAGCAAATTTCCTGCAAAAATGCCTGATAAGCCAACCCGACAGGGTGGGACGGTTAGAGTAGCTCTGCAGACCGATACACCTTTTACAGGTATCTTTTCTGATCAATTACAAGTAACTGCAACTGATGCTGATCTTTCCTCCCCTGGATCTGAATCCTTATTTGATACAGATGACAACTATCGTTTCACTAATAAGGGACCTGCAACTTTGAAAATCAATCAAAAGAATAAAACTATTACAATCGAAGTTAAAAAAGGAGTTAGGTGGTCAGATGGTCAGCAGGTAACGGCTAAGGATGTAGAATATCCCTATGAAATATTATCTAATAAAGGCACTGATTCTCAAAGATATTCCAGCCAGTTTGAACTTATTAAAGGCCTAAAAGAATATCATGAAGGAAAAGCTAAGTCTATTTCAGGTATTGAAATGCCTGATGGCGCAAATGGCAGAAGAGTTATTTTACATTTTAAGCAATTAAAACCAGGGATGTACAATAGTGGAAATGGCTATTTTTCAGAATATACTGCTCCTTATCATTACCTAAAAGACGTCCCTTTTAGCAAATTACAATCATCTGATAAAATCAGGAAAAAGCCATTATATTTTGGCGCCTATAAGTTAGAAAAACTAGTTCGTGGTCAATCAGCTATTTGGGTACCAAATAAATATTATTGGCGTGGTATGCCAAAGCTGGATAAAATTATTTATCAAGTGGTTTCGCCCAACTCATCATCGCAGTCAATAAAGAGTCATAAATTCGACGTCATTAATGTTGTAAATTCCCAATGGGATGAAGTGAAGCATACTAAAAAAGTTAAGTTTATTGCAGAAATCCCTCTTTCATACTGGTTTATTGGTTTTAAATTAGGTAAATGGGATGCCAAACATAATAAAAGTATTATGAATCATAATAGCAAGATGAACAATAAATCGTTGCGTAAAGCCATTGGTTATGCCATGAATGTTGATGAAGTCACTAAACATTACACCCACGGCCTAACTTTTCATATAACCACATTAATTCCTCCTCAATTTGGTGACTATTTCAATAAAAATATTAAGGGTTATGACTATAATTTAAAAAAGGCTAACGATATTCTTGATAAAGCCGGATATAAAAAGAAGGGTAAATGGCGTGTTCAACCCAACGGCAAACCTTTAAAAATTACATTTATGGCCAAAGCTGGTGATGCAACACAAGGGCCAATTATACAGAACTATATTCAACAATGGCATAAAATAGGACTAAATGTTAATTTATTGAATGGTCGATTGACTGAAACAAATTCATTTTACGACAAGCTTAACAAGGATGATCCGCAAGTCGATATGTTTGAAACAGGATGGTATATGTCCACAGAACCATCACAAGATGGTATGTATGGTGATAGCACCGCAGCCAACTACGATCGTTTCGTGACACCGGAAAATACTAAATTAGTTAAAGAAATGGATTCGCAAAAAGCTTTTGATCATAAATACCGTGTGAAGGTCTTTCATGATTGGCAAAAGTATATCTTTGATCAAGCTTACATGATTCCAACAGTCAACTCTTATAAGATCAGAGCAATCAATAATCGTATTTCAGGTTATTCTCTTAAACCATCTGAAAACAACAATGGACATGTTCTCTGGTACAAAGTAGGATTCGTTAAATAATTATAAAAAGGATAATAAATAACTTCATGGTGAAGTTATTCATTATCCTTTTTTATGAACTAGCTGCTTTAGAAAGTAAACTTTAAAGCATCATTTGCTTGTCAAAGTATTTTGTTAATTTAATTATCTGGAAACAATTTTAAATTTATAGCAATTAAAACTCATTTGTTTAAGTAAGCGACTTAAATTACGCTTTTTAAAGTGTTTACCAGAGCTTAAAATCGAATAGTGGCCGCCTTCATCGACTAAATTGTCTTGAGTTAATTTGAAGCCATTATGTTTATAAAATAATAACCTATTGCTCCTCTGAGAATAATTCTTTGCTGTTTTAATAACCGGTTCAATGTCTAAAACAATTTCCTGATTTGGATGGTGCTGTTTCATCAGGTTTAAAGTCTGACTGCCATAGCCCTTGCCACGCCAAACTGGGTCAACTGCTAAATAACCAATATAAATAATCTTTTCGGCATATGTCCAAAAAATTAACCCGATGAAATCATCATGGTCATAAACTGCTTGCAAACTAACTCTTTTTTGCAATGCCATCGCTAGCAACCCGACAAATGGAAATCGTTCATTTTTGGGGAATGCATTCAAATATAATTTTTTTACTTTAAAATATCTCTTTGTCCCCCATTTAACATTTCTGAACGTTAAAATAAATATCACCTTTCTTTAACTTAAAATGCATCAAATGAGCCGTTTTTGCGCTCTTTTTTAATACAATAATTGAAAATCAATATACCAAACAAGAACCAAATTACATTTACCACTATCAATAACATCAGTTTCGACAATGAAACTCCATGACCAAGAAATATTTGCCGCACTATTTCGACGCCACCGACATAGGGAATGATCTCCTGAAACGCATTATATACTGGTAAATAAACATTTGACAACATGAGCAATAAAGCCTGCAAAATAGTAGCCCACTGACCCATTCTTTTAAATCTAATAGAACCAGAAGCAAAAATCATTCCGATGCCAAACATTCCTAAGTTGGAAATTAAGGAAAAAGCAAACGTCAATAATATAGCTTTTAATAATTCCGCTACTGTAAACATTGAAAAAAACGAGGCTACAATGCCTATAATTAAAAGATAAATCCAAACAAATAAGTTTTCTGCCAAAGTTTGAATAAAGTATAGAACCCACAAGGGAAAGACGGATTGCGTTTCACTTTCAAGCAGACCAGTTCGCTCATCAGTCTCCACCCCATTACTGCATCCACCCAATGAGGCAATACCAATACTCCAAAACAAAAAGCCAACAATAGTAAATAAAACTCCTTGTTTGGTACCATAGGCCTGGCCCAATTCGGCAGGCTTGGTGAAAAGGATAACAATTAAGAAAGCTCCAGCATATAAAACAAGCGAACTGATAGCAGAATTAACATAGCGCATTTGCAGTTTTAGCTCTAAATATAATTGTACCCAAAAAATATTAAATAGTTTTTTAACTTTTTTCATTTTGCTTCCTACCTTTACTTATAAATTTCATGGTATTCAGAAATTAGGTCATTTTCAGCCATTTTATGTTCAACATTTTTCTCTATTTGGCCATCCCTTAAAAAAAGATAATGATCAACAACTCCAGAAAGCATTTGAGTGTCATGCGATGAAATAAAAATAGTATTCCCGTATTTATTTTTTAAATCCAGAATAAAGGATGCTAAATCTTCTTGGGCCGCTATGTCAAGTCCGTTTGAAGGCTCGTCCAAAAGTAAAACTTCTGTTTCCATTGCAGCTCCCACAAGGATAGCAGCCTTTTTCTTCAAACCAGTAGACAAATTTTGAAAATAAGTGTTAAGTTCATTTGAAAAATTGAAATCCTGCGCCATTTTTCGAATATTGTTTTCTGTTTTTTTAATACTAATTCCTTTAAGTGAAGAAAAATACATCCCATTTTCAAGGGTATTTAACCTGTACATTAGACCCCTTTCACCTGAAGCGACGAAAGTGGTATGCAAACTGGACCACTTAACATATGGTTCGTTAGCCTGGTCATTTTTGATCAATCCTTCGGTTGGTTCCAATACCCCCGCAAGCAACCTTAACATGGTTGACTTGCCCACACCGTTAGGCCCTACCAAACCAATTACTGTTGGTTCTAAAGGAATTTTAAAATTTAGGTTATAAAATACAGGCTTCTTACCATAGTTTTTCTTTACCTTATCAAAAATAATTGCCATAAAACTTACTTCCCTTGATTAAATAAAAAGATATTAATAATTTAATCATTAAATTTTAAAATTAGCAATAAAAAAATAGTATCTAGTGATAGCTTTTTAATTAAGATATGAAACGTTTACTTCTAATTGTCCTAACTGCATAACCTTTTCAGCCAAAGTTTGTTCATCACTTTCACAGCTGATCACTCCATTTTCAACATTAAAAGAAAAGCCACTTGCTGTGACTAAATCCGCGCATGCAGCAATCAAATCTTCATCACTTGCGCTGGGATCTAATTTAAAAAGTGTACGACCATCATCAGTAACATTATAAGTTTCAAACCCAGTTTTCTCTATAAAACAATATACGGCTTCGTCAAATGAATCCTTAAAAATAGTTTCAATTTCAAGAGTATCCGGACCAAAATTTAAAATATGTGTGTTTGTGGTAATCCATTCTGTAATTTCTTTTTGCAAGTTTATGCAAGCTTGCACTTTTTTTATCTTTGCCATTGTTTTAAAAAAGTCCCTTATCTTGTTCGTGTTTCTAATTTAGTGTCTTTCATCCCAATCAAAGGATCAATTTGACCCGAATAAATCAACTCCGGTGTTAATATAAAATCCTGAGTTGGATCTTCAAGCACATCAGAATTTGTTTCTCCTTGGTCATTTTTATTTTTACCTGAATCTTTTTCTGGGACAGTTTTATCTTGCACATTTAGTATTTTTTGTAATTTAAAAGTTAATCCTGTCTGACGGTCATTACCCGAAGTATTAAAAGCCATTTCATAAGCGCGGGGGTCACCGATTAAAACTAAATTTTTTTCTGCGCGAGTAACAGCAGTATACAATAAGTTGCGCTTGAGCATAACATAATTTTGCATAGTCAGGCTCAAGATAACTAGCGGAAATTCAGAGCCTTGAGCTTTGTGAATGGTAATTGCGTATGCTCTAGTTAAATCAAACAGATCTTTTTTGCTGAAAGTTATTTCTCTGTCATCAAAATCAGCCACCATGCATTTTTGAGAATTATCATTATCAATTGCCAGGATTTTACCGATTTGGCCATTATAAATATCTTTTTCTGGATTATTTTGTAATTGCAAAACGCGGTCACCAATGCGGAAAATTTCATCGTGTACTTCCAGTGTTTTACTGTTTTGCTTTGAAGGATTAATAATTTCTTGAATAACATTATTCAAATTGGTGACGCCACCATCGCCCTGGTACATTGCACCTAGTACCTGAATATCATCCGGATTAAAGCCCTTTGCTAAAGCTCGCTGGACAATTTGACTAACAACATGCGAGACTTCATGCGGTGGACATGAAATAAATGAGTAGTTTTTGGTCTTTTTAAATAATTCCTGGGGATTTTTTCCTTCATTAATGTCATGCGCCAACGTAATAATGCTGGAATCGTCTCCTTGACGGTGAATTTGCTTAAGAACGGTAGTAGGAAAGGCCTGTGATTTGATTAAATCAGCAAAAACATTTCCTGCACCAACTGATGGCAGCTGATCCTTATCACCAACAAAAACAATATGCTTAGTTTCGTTAATGCTGGAAACCAGTTGCCTAAACAAAAACATGTCTACCATCGACATTTCATCAATAATTAAAATTTCACCATTTAATTCATTCAGATCAGTTGCATCATTTTCACCAATTCCTAAACCCAGCAAACGATGGATAGTTTTGGCTGTAATTCCAGTAATCTCTTCCATTCTCTTAGCTGCACGACCAGTGGGAGCAGCAAGTAAAAATGGCGGGTCTGTACTATAAAGAGACGATGATGGTATTTCTGCCAGCTCTTTCAATGCTAATAAAATACCGTTTATGATAGTGGTTTTCCCAGTTCCGGGACCACCAGTTAAAATTGAGATTGGATTAGTCAGTGCGTTTTTTATCGCTGCTTTTTGAGTATTATCATAGTGAATTTTCAACTTGGTTTCAGCGTGAGTAATAGCAAGGTTTAGTTCTTTTTCATTGTAATTTGAACTCTTTTGCTTTTTTTCCACTAGATTTTTCATTGCGTTGGCAATATCAGTTTCAGTTTCATATATTTCTTGCAGCGCTGCGTTTTCACCCATTACCACGACTTTACCTTGATGCTGGAGATTATTAACGCAAGTTGCTATCGTATCATACTCATTAATTTGCAGTAGCTTGCCTGTTTCTTCAAGTAGTTGCTCAAGTTTGACGAAGGTATTGCCTTCTTTAGCTACTTCATCAAGTAAAATTTGAAAAATAGCGCCGTTAACTCTTTTGGAGTCATCGAGAGCCATTCCTAATTTACTGCCGATTCGATCGGCACTCTTAAAAGCATAGCCTGTAACTTCAGCAATTGAGGCATAAGGATCCTCTTCAAGTTTAGCTAAAGTTTCGCCATGATAAAGTTGATACAGTCTACTTGCTACTTTTTTATTCAAGCCAAATTGAACCAGCTTTAATACAGTTTCAGAATACGAATCCATTGAGCTGACACCGTTTAACAAACTTTGTTTTTGCTTTTTCGAAATAGACAAAGTTCCAACTTTTTCAGGGTTTTCCTTTAATATTGTTAGCGCATCCATTCCTAAATCTGAAATTATGGTATCAGCTGCTTTTTTGCCAATCCCGGGAAACTTACTGGAACTTAAAAAATTAATAAGACTCCCCTTTTCACGAGGTAAAGCCAATTTATAATTATCGCAGCGAAATTGCAGGCCAAATTTATTATGCACAATTAACCTTCCTGAAAAAGTATAAGTTGCACCAACTTGGACGTCACCAAAACTGCCGGTCACTTTAATATCTTCACGATCATATTTTTCTAATTTTCCAATTATAGCAACATCAAGTATTTTATAAAGGTCTTGATCGTTTTCAAAAACTATTCGGTTGATTTTCCCAGTAAATTCAGTCATTTTTCTTTCTCGCATCATTCACTAATTTTAGTAACGAAGAATATTTTTTTTGTTCTTGTGCAAAAATTTTAGGATCTTGTTTTTTTGACTTTGCCAGATATTTTTCAGCTTCTTGGCGATCTCTAGTTAAAATTGTGATACCCAGCATGAAATTGATTTTGGCTGACCTTTTTTCAGTAGCTATTTCTTTATAAGTTGACTCTGCTTCCTTAATTTTGCCAAGGCTTAGCCAAATGTCACCTATTAATTCCAAGACTTTTGCATCAACTTTTTTAATTGTTAAAGCGTACGCCAATGCTTTTTGACTTTGACCAACTTTGTAAAAAACAAGTGCTTTTTGGTATAAAACTAAATCATCATTAGGAATTTGATTAAGTATATTTAATGCTGTATCAAATTTACCCTGTAAATAATAACAAACTGCCAAATCATAATCTAAATCTTGAGGATGAGCAACTAACTTTTTTGCTTTTTCTAATAGTTCAGTAGCTTGTTCACTACTTCCCTGTTCTATTAAATAAGTCGCTAATTTTAAATAGTTTTCACTATTATGTGGTTGTTCATCAATTTTTGTTATTAATTCGTGTACCTTTTTGCTTACTGCGCTGGCGTTAGCAGCCTTTTCTCTTTTTTGTGTCATAATGAATCCGAGTCTTCCATTTTTCTGTCCAAAAACTTTGTCTCATTCCATACCAGAGCTTTAAAAGTTTTGCCCCTATCTTTTGTTTCCAAAATAGTAAGGCTGGTATTGCTTAAACCACCATTGTGGCGGATATCTGGCAGCGAATAACCCAATAATCCACCCATAATCGCTCCCAGAGCTGCCCCATGGCTCACCGCTAATACTTTATCGTCTATCTTAAATTGCAACCCAACATCTTTACCAAAGCTTTTGCCACGTGCAATTACCTCAGGGTAATTTTCTCCTCCGATGCTGTGGCCATCATATTTATCAGGTTTATCCCAAATGTCACTTACTTGCTCAGGATACCTGGCTTTGGCTTCGGTAAAAGTAAGACCTTCCATTTTTCCCAAATCAAATTCTCGCAAACGTTCGTCTATCTCGACGGAAAATGGATAACCCATTTCTTTAGCGAGTCTTTCTGCCGTCGTCCTAGCCCTTTTAAGTGGACTTGAATAAATGCCAGCAAATTTAATTTCACCTAAAAAACTGCTTAATTTTTGAATATCAGTTAAGCTTTGCTTTAAAAGTGGCGAATCACCGTGAGCTCCTTGAAAGCGCTTCTGTAAGTTCCATTCTGTTTTACCATGTCTGACGAAATAAATCTGCATTCATTAATTACTCTTTTCTGTAACTGTTATTTTCTAGTTTATCATTTAATAGTTTAAAAGAAAAAACGAAGACAAATAAAAAAAGAAAATGCACCTAAACATTTTCCTTTCAAATTTCTATTAAACTAGTTGAAGCTGACGATCATTTTGGTAGGCACAATCAATGTTGCCGCCACCTAAACATTCCTCACCCTGATAAAGAACAAGAGCTTGTCCAGGAGTGACAGCACGAGCAGGTTCATCAAAATATACTTTTGCCTTGTTTTTCGCTGCATCATAGAACACTGTCACGCCAACATCAGGCTGACGATAACGAAACTTGGCGCTGCAATGTATCTTAAAATCGTGATCGGGCTGTCCAGTAAAGAAGGACATATCACTAGCCTCCAATTCAGTGGCATAAAGCAATTTACTATCATATCCTTGCTCGACGATCAGCTGATTTTTTTGCAAATCCTTACCGACTACAAACCAAGGAGCGGTTGATTCTTTTGTTGAACCCAGTCCTAATCCCGATCTTTGACCAATTGTATAGTACATTAAACCTGCATGATGACCGACTACTTTTCCAGTCGGTGTGACCATGTCTCCAGACTGGGCAGGCAAAAATTCACTCAAAAATTTACGAAAATTTCTTTCCCCAATAAAACAAATACCGGTAGAATCCTTCTTTTTGGCAGTAGCCAGGTCATTTTTTAGCGCAATTTCACGCACTTGTGGCTTGGTTAAGTTGGCCAACGGAAAAATAACGCGACTAATCTGATTTTGGTTTAACTGACTTAAAAAGTATGTTTGATCCTTATTGCCATCTTTAGGGCGCATCATATGAGTGATACCATTTTTATCAGTAATGGTTTTTGCATAATGGCCCATCGCAATATAATCTGCATCAAGATTAAGTGCAAACTCTAAAAATGACTTGAACTTTATCTGACTGTTGCACATTACATCTGGGTTGGGTGTGCGACCTTTTTTATATTCGTTTAAAAAATATTCAAAAACGCGATGCCAATATTCCTTTTCAAAATTGATTGAATAATAAGGAATTCCGATTTGATCAGCGACTCTTTTTACATCTTCGTAATCATCAGTAGCCGTGCAGACCCCGGAATCATCAGTGTCATCCCAATTTTTCATAAAGACACCAATTACATCGTATCCTTGCTCTTTTAAAAGAAGTGCTGAAACGGAAGAGTCTACTCCACCACTCATACCAACAACAACTCTGGTTTTTTTCTTTACCAAATTAATCAATCCTTCACAGCAACAATAATATTACGCTCCTCTAAATCCTTTAATATATAATCTAAAAGTTCAACTGTGGGAGCTAATTTCTCATTCTTAAAAATGTTGACCTTTTGCAAACCATTTTTGTCTGTGACCACCATGGTCAGATGGGTCATCTCTTTATTTATAGTCATCTTCAATTTAGTTGGAGCATTATACGGCGAATCATTATAAAGTGGATGTTCATAATTAAAATTACCCTTAACGGTTTTAACAAAACCAGCATCAATTAATGCATATAACTTAAGATCTGGACTAAGGCTAAACTTGCGTTTATCACCATTAATAATAACTGTATTTGCCATAATTCTACCTCACTTACTAATAATAAGCATATTTAACTAAAAAAGCAATTATTTTTATTTATTTTGAATTTTACTCACTATTTTGGCTAGTTCCTTTGCGAAGACTTGCACTTCATCTTCGGTAGTATAGCGTCCGAAAGAAATGCGAATAGACTCATTTATTCTCGCAGAATCTTTACCAAAACAGGCCACTAAAACATGGGATGGCTCAATTGAACCGGCAGTACAAGCAGAACCCCCAGAAACTGCAAAACCAGCTAAATCCAAATTTGTCTGCAAAACAGTCGTTGAAACGCCATTAAAATGCAAGTTCAACACGTGATGAGAATCAAATTTTGCAGTTCCGCCGTTAACTTGATATTTCACTTTAGTTAGGTTAAGTTCATCCAAAATAATATTTTGCAAGTTCTGATATTTAGTTTGCAAATTTTCTTTATCTATTGCTGTGATTTCACTGATAGCTTCACCAAAACCCGCAATTCCTGGTACATTTTCTGTTCCCGCTCTACGCTTAGTTTCCTGTTCTCCACCATAAATAAGAGGTGGCAAATTGAGCGAGTTTTTTTCATATAAAAAGCCAAGGAATTTGGGTCCGTTGATTTTATGAGCGGAGGTGGATAACAAGTCGATATTCATCTTAACAACATCAAGATCTATATTGCCCAGTCCTTGTACAGCATCAACATGAAAATATGCATTACTTTTCTTTACTATATTACCAATTTCAATAAGTGGATTAATTGTGCCCAATTCATTATTAACAGCCATAATGGAAACCAAAGTAGTTTGCGGAGTTAGTGCATCTTTTAAATCTGCTAGTGAAATACGACCATTATCATCAACATTAAGGTATATGACTTCATAACCCTCATTTTCTAAGCGTTGCATTGGCTTTAAAACAGATGGATGTTCAATCTTAGTTGTGATGATACGTTTGCCGATATTTTGCCGACTATGAGCAGTCCCAAAAATAGCAGTATTATTACTTTCTGAACCACCAGAGGTAAAAATTATTTCATTTTCTTTGGCGTTAATTGCCTTGGCGGCTTTTTGCCTTGCTTGATCAATCACATGGCGGGCTTTGCGTCCCAGTTCATAGGTACTTGAGGCATTACCAAAATTGTTTTTCATTTGCTCAGTTATCACGTCGATTACATTGGGTGACATTGGTGTCGTAGCGGCATTGTCCAGATAAATTTCTGTCATTTGTTAATTCATCTTCTCTATGTAAGTACAAATAATTTTAGCAGCCTTAGCTCCCACTTTTTGAGCAAAATGATCAAAATCCTCGTTTGCGTCTTGATTACCATTGTCAGAAATAGCACGTAAAGCTATCAAAGGTTTTTTAAAATGATAAGCTACCTGAGCAAAAGCGGCTCCTTCCATTTCAACACCCAATGCGTGAGCAAAGTTTTGCTTAATTTCATCTTTTTGCTTCTGAGAGCCAATAAAGGAATCACCGGTAACAATTAAACCCTCTTTAAATTCAACATTGTTTTCTTGCAAAAACTGTGCAAATTGCTTTCTTGCAGAAGAATTTAATTCAAATTTAGCTGGTTCGCCAGGTATTTGTCCCTCAACATAGTCACCTGCTAACGTATTGTGAGCATCATGATATGCAAATGAATCAGCTAAAATCAAATCTTCCTTATGAACTTCTTCTTGCAAAGATCCCGCTGTACCTGTCATGAAAACTAAATCAATATCGACATTGCTTAATAGACTAGCTAAGTTCATAGCAGCCTGTACTTTGCCAATTCCGCTTAAACCAATATATAAATCATTGTGGTTAACGCAAAAATGCTCGAATGTAGTAGATCCGAACATTTCTTTGCAACCAGAGTGAAAATACTTATGATAATATTTAGCCTCAATTTCCATTGGGACAATAATTGCTATCTTCATTTTTACCCTCGTTTTTATTTTATAAGTGAAATAACGCCAATAATACCAAAATAATTAAAACAGCAACAAGCAAAATTGCACGATTAAGTTTGCCTTTCAGCTTTAATGCTTTTTCTTGACTCGTGGTTAACTGAGACTGAGATTTGCTCTCTTCTCTTCTCGAAACCTGTTCCCGTTTTTTTACCCTTGCGTTTTTAAAATCATTTGCTTGTACAACTTCATCATCATCACGGGTAAAATCAGGGTTAACATCAACCTCTTCATCACTATCGTCAAAAGCAGATTTAATTGTATTTAAAAAGTTTTTACTTTTTTTATGTTTTAATTTTTTTCGGTAATCAGATCGTTTTTCAGTCATTTTAATCCTTTGCGTCAGCACCCGTAATTAGCATGTTCTCCCAGACACTCATTGCATATAATGTCTTGGCATCAACGATTTTACCTTGTGCCGAAAGTCTTTTCAACTCTTCCAAACTATACCAATGACTTGTTAAAAATTCATCGGGATCAAGCTCCCTTTTATCAGTCAGTTTAGTTAAAGTATCGCAATAGAATAAGTAGAGTTTTTCATTAGTAAAACCGGGAGATGAATAAAACTCTGTTATTTTTTCCCAGTATTCAGCACGATAGCCGCCCTCTTCATTTAACTCTCTTTTCATCGCATCCAGTGGACTAGCGTCAGTATCATCAATTAAACCTGCTGGAATTTCTAAAGTTAATTCTTTGATCGGTTCACGCCATTGTTCGACTAGCAACATTTCCTGTTTATCATTTACTGCAATGGCAGCTGAAGCAGGCTGATGCTTAACTATTTCCCGCAAGGCAGTTTCACCATTAGGCAATTTGATCGTTCTCACTGAAAGATCAACAATACGACCCGTAAAAATTTGTTTTGAAGAGATTTCAGTTTCTGTTAAATCCATTATTCACTTTCCTGTTAATCAGCTAAATATACGTTGACACATTGTAAACCATTCTTACCTTGAGCGAGCTGATATTTGACTTTTTGTCCGACACGTAAGCGACGATATCCTTCTTCTTTAATAGCAGTATAAAAGACAAAGTACGCTTTCTGATTTTCATCGTCAGTGATAAAACCAAAACTACTGTTTTGATCAAACTGTTTTACTTTACCGTAACGCATTATTCTTCCAAGCCTTCTTGCACTGCTTCAGGATAATCTTCTTCAACAATTTTAGCACATCTACCGCAAAGCATTGGAACTTCGCTGTCAGCTCCAATATCGGTTCTGATCATACGGCACCGAGGACAAACTTCACCTTCCGCATGTTCAACCACAAATGCACCATTTGGTAATTCTTCAGCGTTTGCCGGTGCTTCACCGTCAGCAATAGTTAATTTGGAAACTATTAAAATTTGTCTGAAGTTTGCATCAAGGTTGGCTAAAACTGCTCTCATCTCATTCGTCGGGTAAACTGTAACTGCTGCTTCAAAAGATTTACCGATTAACTTTTGATCACGCGCTTCTTCCAAGACTTTCAAAACATCATCGCGGAAATTCATAAATTTCTTCCAGTTGTTAAGGAGTTCATCATGATTTGCATAATGCCCAATTTCAGGCATTTCAGCAAGTTGGACATAATCTTCCTTTTCCTTTAAGAAAGACCAAACTTCTTCCATAGTATGTGGCAAGATTGGTGTCAAAACCTTAGCTAACTTAACTGTTGCATCATAAATTACTGTTTGCATCGATCTTCTGGCATGACCATTTTTGCTCTCAATATAAAGAACATCTTTGGCAAAGTCAAGATAAAATGCTGATAGATCATTAGAAATAAAGGCAAATAGCTTTTTATAAACATTATTAAAATCGTAACGCTCATAACTGTCAAGACAAATTTTAACCAAATCGTTGAGTTTAACTTCCATATACTGGTCAATGGAGTTTAGATCTTCATAAGCGACTCTATTTGTTTGCGGGTCAAAATCAGAAGTATTAGCCAACATATAGCGGAAAGTATTTCTTATTTTACGATAACTCTCAGAAGTTTGGCGCAAAATATTTTGTGAAACAGCAACATCAGAAGTAGTGTCTACGGAAACTACCCACAAGCGAATAATTTCTGCTCCCATTTGTTTAATGACATCATTTGGTGAAATTACGTTACCTAATGATTTAGACATTTTATGCCCTTTTTCATCCAAAACAAAGCCTTGTGACAAAATACCGCGATAAGGTGCCTTACCCGTGGCAGCTACAGCTGTAATCAGACTTGAATTGAACCAGCCACGGTACTGATCACTGCCCTCAAGGTAGAGATCACATGGGAAATTCAAATCTGGTCTTTTAGCCATAACAGCTTGATGAGATGATCCGGAATCAAACCAAACATCTAAAATATCTTTTTCCTTTGTAAATTTGCCATTTGGTGAATGCTCAGAGGTAAAGCCTTCTGGTAATAATTCCTTAGCAGTTCTTCTATACCAAGCATTTGATCCTTCTTTGGCAAAAATCTGAGCAATATGCTCAATAGTTTCTGGTGTGACAATCGCAGTACCATCTTCTGCATAAAAGATTGGCAATGGAACTCCCCATGCACGTTGTCTTGAGATTACCCAATCACCACGATCCTTAATCATATTGTGCAAGCGCAATTGACCCCAGGATGGCGTGAATTTAACCTTATCAATTTGATCAAGAATCTGTTGGCGGAATTTTTCAACTGAAGCAAACCATTGTGTAGTAGCTCGATAAATCACAGGTTTCTTTGTACGCCAATCATGAGGATAAGAGTGCGTGAAGAAGCTAAGCTTAAGTAAATTGCCTGATTTCTTTAATTTTTCACTGACGACTTTATTAGCATCATCATAAAACAACCCTGCTAAATCTGGATCGTTAATATCTTCAGTGAAACAACCTTTGTCGTCCATTGGGCTGTACACAGGAATACCATATTTTTGAGCAACATTATAGTCATCTTCACCAAAGCCGGAAGCAGTATGAACTAAGCCGGTACCATCGCTAGCAGTAACATGCATGGCATTCATAAGCAGAGAGTCACGGTCATATAAAGGATGCTTGGCAACCATATGATCCATTTCAGTACCCTTAAGATGTTGACCTACTTCATAGTCCTTCCAACCTAATTCT
Source organism: Lactobacillus sp. VURO6/B1 (VP7) (assembly GCF_058139575.1). NCBI lineage: Bacteria > Bacillati > Bacillota > Bacilli > Lactobacillales > Lactobacillaceae > Lactobacillus > Lactobacillus sp. VURO6/B1 (VP7). The sequence goes on from NZ_JBVOWJ010000006.1 coordinate 107,296, forward strand.
TCAGCAACAGCTTCTAAACGTTCAGTTCCAATAACGTAACGCTTATCACCGACCTGAGCTACAGAGTAATCAAACCCTGGATTTACTGTAATACCCTGATTAGTAGGGATGGTCCAAGGTGTAGTTGTCCAAATTAAGAAATATGTATTTTTCGGATCTAAAATGCCCTTACCGTCTTTTACAGGAAATGAAACATAAATCGAAGGTGACTTAATATCATGATATTCAACCTCAGCTTCTGCCAATGTTGATTCACTTGAAGGTGACCAATAAACAGGTTTCTTACCTTTATAGATATAACCCTTTTCATACATTTTACCAAAGACACGAATTTCTTCTGCTTCATATTCAGGTTGATAAGTAATATATGGGTGGTCCCAGTCTCCCATTACTCCCAAACGCTTAAAGTCAGTCATTTGCTTTTTAACTTCTTTACTAGCAAAATCTTGACAAAGCTGACGGTAATCCGCAAGATTCATCTTTTTGCGATCAACGCCTTGTTTGGTTAATTGCTGTTCAATTGGTAAACCATGAGTATCCCAACCAGGAACATAGGGAGCATAATAGCCGTTCATATTTTTAAAACGAACAATTATGTCTTTTGAAACCTTATTCATAGCGTGGCCAATGTGAATATTACCGTTGGCAAAAGGAGGACCATCATGTAAATCAAATCTTGGCTTTCCTTTATTCAGTTTTAATCTTTGTTCATATAATTTGTTTTCTTCCCACTCTTTTTGCCACTGCGCTTCGCGGACTGGCAAATTACCCCGCATCTTAAATTTGGTTTTACCCATATTAAGTGTATTTTTCACTCTCATTTTTTAATCCTCCCTATAAAAAAATCCTCGTCCTAAGATTAGGGCGAGGTTAATATCGTGGTACCACCTAAATTGAGTTTTAAACTCCACTTAATGAGTTACGTATCGTGCAACTAACGTAACAAACCATCTTAAACAGCTGATCAACCTTTGAGCTCTTATATTAGCCTTACACCATCGCTAATTCGCTGAATTGCTCGCAAGTTTTACTGTCAGTTTGTTATTTATGATTTTTATAGTCACTGGGGAAAATAACAGTAGGTCCGGAACCGTTGTTAGAATCGTTAACATTTTCTGTGTTAACAGTTTCAGTATGCGGACTGTCACCCGACATCGGTTGAGGACTATCATTATTTTCATCAATGTCTTCCTCAAAGTTTACTTCATCATCAATGTCATTGTCAAGTTCATCGTCAACATCTTCGTCTTCATCGATATCATCATCAACATCTTCATCTTCATCAGTTAGCATTATTGGTTCAGCCCCATCTGGGGGATAAAATCGCTCAGTATCAAAGTATTGATCAAGTGCCTTTTGCCAGTTTTCATCATTGAGATTTTCAATTGCTTTTTGTAAAAGATCTTGAATATAAGAGCGATAACCAGAAGCTTCCTTTTTCACACGTTCGTAATCAGACTTAATAGTTTCAAGCTGTTGGCGTTGATAATCAGTATCAATTTTTGCTTGTTCAGTAGTATTATTAGCTTGGACTGTAGCATCATTGATAATTCTTTCAGCCTTAATTTTAGCGTTACCCACAGCTTCTTTGGTAGCATTTTCATTCTGCTGGAATTGTTTAACTTGCTTTTGTAAGTCTGAAACTTGTTCTTGTAAATGCACAATTTCATTTTTCAAGTCAACTGTTTGATCCAGTGCATCCCCATAATCGTTGATTATTTGATCTAGAAAGCTGTCTACTTCATGCCTGTCATAGCCACTTAGTCCTCTCTTTTTGAACTCTTTGTTATGAATTTCAAGCGGAGTCAATCTCTGTGATTCTTTCTTTTCGTCTGCCATAGCTTATACACCACCTTATGTTTGCCTTTTCTTGTAGTTGAAATATCCGTAATTTTACATCTGCCAAAATGTCTTAGACTAAGGACATCATCTTCATCAACCATTATATTAAAATCTTTGACAGTATGCCAATTTAATTTAACCAAATTATTAGAAATATTTGCTTTTATTTGCTGTCTGCTTTCATGTGTGATTGAGGCTAAGACTGCATCCAGTCTCAGTGAGGAAACGATAGCAGTTAACATTTCACTTTCATCATCAGCCAATATTACTTTTTGATTTAAACTTGGTCTTATCCTAACTTTTGTTTTACCAATATGGTTTATTTCATTTTGAAAGAAATCTTTCAGCTCACTTTTTGCAAAAAATTGCCACTTGCCATTGCCATCTGTGATAATATCGCCAAAGGTTGAAGTTTCTATACCTGCATTAGCTAGACTTCCTAAAATAGCACTATGTGATAAACAGGCGAATTTTTGAGGATATTCAACATTAAAAACAGTAACCTGATAAGAAGAAGGTGCAATGGTGTCCCAATCTTCAGTTATATATACTCTCTTTTTTTCAGCATTTAAGTATCCACCAAAGCTCTGCAAACAAACTTCAGTACCAGCTATCTTTTTAAGAATATCTCTTTCACCGGGATCCAAAAAATCTGTTAAAACTTCTTCATGTTTGCCCAGAACATTGTTTATAAGTCCATTCATCTTATCCACTGTTTTTTGGTCAGACAAATCATCTTTAAATAAAACATTCTTGGCGTAAAAACTTCGCTTTGCTATATTTTTTGTCTTCACACAATTCCCCCTGCTATTGAAGGTGAAAGACAGATTGGTCTTTTCTTACATCATTATAGCATTAAGTCTAAAAGTCATTCATCTTAAAATGACAAGCAATTTGTATTATTTAACAATAAATAAAGAGCTGATAAATCAATTTAGCGATCTAAGGAAATTTATCAGCTCTTTATAAAAATTAAATCAAACAAACAACCTAAATAAAATGTTTGCGACCCATTTTAAAACATAATATTGCACAAAATAGAGAAACAATAAGCCAATTAAAAATGAAATATCTAATCCAGTAGCATTAGATAGTCTTGCAATCGGTCCTTTACGAAAAAGGTTTAAATATGGATCAACTAATAAGTCAATAATACGACCAACAGTCGAATCGCGTAAAGAAGGAACCCAACTTAAAATTGCATCGATTACCATAATGATGCTATAAATCCATATTATATAATCTAGAATATAAATGCCGTAATATATGATATTTGCTGCCATTAACTTAAAGTATCTTTCTTATCAACTAGGTCACTAATTTTGCCATTAGTAACGAATTTAGGAGGTGTTGCTAAAAATATTTTATCGCCAATACGCTGTATTTCACCATTTAGGGCATAAACTGTACCTGTAATAAAATCAACCACTCTTCGAGCAGAAGCATCTTCCATCCTGCTAAAATTAATAATCACTGCTTTGTTATTCAACAAGTTTTGTGCTACATCTTTAGCATCAGAATAAACACGTGGCTCATAAAGAACAATTTTGCTTTTAGCCGCATTCATGCCGGATTTTATTGAAACTACATTGTCACGATCAACAGCACCAGCAGAATAATTGTCCTCATTATTTAATTGTTGCTCTTCTGCATATTCGTCATCCAGCATTTCATCGTCATCGTTTGCAACACCGAAAAACTTACCTATTTTACTAAAAGCCATCTCTCTTGCCTCCCATTAGTTTTCACTACGATGCCTGAAAAATGGTATATCATCAGTATCATCGTCATCAAAAGCGTTGGTTTCAATTTGTGAAATACTACTTTGATCGTCGTCATCAAATGAACTTGATCTTTGCTCTTGATTTGAAACAGAAGGAGTCGAGCGACGATTCCCTTCGTTATCATTATCCAACCCCCAAACACTTGTGGGATCAACCATAGGCCTATGCTTTGGAGCGGTTTGAACAGTTTGGGCACCATCATCAACTGCAGGCTTGGGTTCAACTGGTCTTTCAGCTGAATTTGTTCTCTGCATAGATGAATTAGTTTGACTAGGTTGTGACTTTATCTGGTGACTATGACCAGGGAGCTGCTTTGAGGCTTCCTCTTCTGCTTGTGAATTGATTCCTGTAGCAATAACCGTTACAACAACCTCATCCCCTAAATTAGGATTGATGGATGTACCAAAAATAATGTTAACATCATCGCCTGCAGCTTTTGAAACAATTTCAGAAGCATCCTGCGCTTCAAATAAAGTCAAATCTGGTCCACCAGTGATGTTCAGGAGAACCTGCTTGGCACCATCAATTGAAACTTCAAGCAATGGTGAAGAAATGGCCAGCTTAGTTGCTTCAACAGTCCGGTTTTCTCCACTTGCACGACCGATACCCATTAAGGCTGCACCTTGATTTGCCATAACAGTTTTAACATCAGCAAAATCAAGGTTAACATAGTCAGTTGAAGTGATTAAGTCAGAAATGCCTTGAACACCTTGTTTCAAAACATTATCAGCTTCTTTAAAGGCATCCATCATAGGTGTCTTTTTATCAACCATTTCTAGTAAACGATTATTGGCAATGATAACAAGCGTATCAACATACTGCTTTAGTTGGGCAATGCCTTCGGCAGCATTTTTGGACCTTTTTGGACCTTCGAAGGTAAAAGGACGAGTAACAACGCCAACAGTCAAAGCACCGGTTTCGCGGGCAATTTTGGCTACAATTGGTGCGGCACCAGTTCCAGTACCGCCACCCATACCGGCAGTAATGAAAATCATATCTGCACCCTTTAGCGCATCTTCAATGGTTTGCTCACTTTCTTCAGCCGCTTTTTGTCCTACTTCGGGATGAGAACCAGCTCCAAGTCCTCTCGTCAATTTTGGCCCTAACTGAATTTTATTTTCAGCTTTATTACTATTTAATGCCTGTACATCCGTGTTAGCAGCTACAAAGGAGACTCCCTGCACGCCATCATCGATCATTCGATTAACAGCATTACCACCAGCACCGCCGACACCAATAACTTTGATGACAGCATTTTTATTGTCGTCAGAATCGAATGTAAAATCCATCTAATTAACCACCTTTAATCAAAGAACTTTTTGAAGAAGTTCTTAAAGCCTTTATCTTTATTTTGCGTATTATTTTTTGGTTTACTTTGCGTAGATCTCTCCCGCTTTAGTAACTCATGTCTATTATATTCTTCTTTTCTTTTAGTTTCATTAACAGCAGCTGTTCTTTTCGAAGTTTTTGTTTTTTCTTGAACAGTTCTTTCTTCTTGACCAAATGAATCCTTGCCATATATGGCGCTAATTACTAAAAAATCAATATCAGACATTTTATATGCATAGTTAACGACACCATATGCAGCTGAGTAAATTGGATTGCGCATTCCAATCTGATCAGGTTGATAAATTCTGGCTTTGACATTTAAAGTATTGGCTATTATGCTATCAAAACCTTGCAAAAGACTGCTTCCACCAGTAATAATGACGCCGCCAGGCAGCTTTAAAGCATCATGCTTATCTAGTCCCTTTTCAATTCTATCAATAGTCTGCATAACTCTAGCGTTAATAATTTCACTTAAATAGCTCTCGTCAACCATCTGTTGACCATTTGAACCCACACTATTAACAGCAAATTTATTTTTAGCAGAAGCTAAATTCGGATCCGCATAGCCATAGTCAAGTTTAATTTGTTCTGCATCTTTTTTGGACGTACTAAGAACAACAGAAATGTCATTGCTAATGTCACTGCCACCTTCAAAATCAATATTAGCATATTTAATCTGATTATTGTGAATAACAGTAGCAGTAGTCACACCACCGCCTAAATCAAGAATAATTGAGCCAAATTGCCGCTCACTTTCATTTAAAGCTACGCTGGCAATGGCAAGTGGTGTGGGAACAAAAAAGTTATTAGAATAACCGGCACGCTCTATTGCTTTTTTAATATTATGCAAAGGACTGGCCGGAGCTGTTAGCATGATGCCTTGTACCGACAGGGAATGGGCAATCATTTTACGGGGATCATCAACCTCAGTTTCACCATCAATTAAAAAGCGGCTTGGCAAAAAAGCAATAGGTTCACGTTCGTTTTTTACTGCAGACCTGATTGCAGCGCCCACTACGCGTCTGACATCATGGTTGCCAACTTCCTGACCATTATCGCTTACATTAACCAAATCGCTTGCAGTTTCCAGTTGAAGCATACCTACCGGTATGCCTGTTACAACCCGATAAATCTTTGCGTTTGTTTTTTTGGCTATTTCCTTTAAGGCTCTACTAATAGCAGCTGCTGTTTCATCGATATCAACTATATTGCCATGGCGCATTCCTCTATTGGGAACTGCTACAGCTCCAATAACCTTACCAGAATCTGCTACAACCGCTTTCACGCTTGTGGTACCAATATCTAAGCCCACTAATAAATTTGTATTGTCCAAAATTTACCCCCTGTCGGTGCTCTTTACAAAAATTTTACCATAAAAGTAGCTTAAATTCAGCCTAAGTTAAGCCATAAGCTCTTTTTTCACTTGGTGTAAGCGGTCTGCTAAACGCACCTACTTCCAAATCAATTAAAGTATTTTTCCCCACTTTAGTTTTTATTTTATTATAGTACTTTAATTTACTTTTGAGGGTAGAAACGTTGCCAATAACTACATTTCCGTTTTTCATTAGAAAAATAACTTGTGACTTTCTCCTTGTGTTGCCACTTAATAATTTTATCTGGCTTTGAAAATCTGCCGGCAAACTATTAAACAAGTGAAGAGTTTCTTGCAACGACAATTCATGGTTGTATCCCACAAAAACCGGCTTATCAGGGCTTACTTTTGACCACGGAATTACTTGCGTGCCTAATTTGCCATGTGAAAGTATCTTCCGATATCCCTTGGCATTTTTAACGTAACCAATTGTATGGTATTCGTCAATATTAAGAACTAAATTGTTAAAATTCTTAACATGGACATTTATGTTTTTTATCTCAGAGTATCTTGAAGACAATTTTTGGTCTATGCCGTTCTTATTGAACAGATGGTCAATCACTTTATCACTTGCTTTAATATCAGCTGTTTTCACTACTTCCCTTATTGGCAAGTCATTTTCTCCTTTTATTTGAATGCTTTTCACATTTGCCAAAGGAGAAATATAATATCCTAGTCCCAAGATAGCTAAAACGGAGATGCCAACAACAAGTCCTAGACGTTTAAAGAGCGCAGACTTACGCTCACTATGTAATTTTGATAACGAGGCAGAGACTTTTGCTTTAGCTTTAGACTTTTTCTTCTGATTAGTTTCGTGGTCTAAATAAGGCGATAGCTTTTCTTTGGGATCAATTTTTGTTACTCGCTTCTTAGTCAACTGCCTCACCTTCTTCTTACTTAGATAAATCTTGCATTACTTTAATTACTTCATCAGAAGCATCAGGAACGCCTAATTTCTTTGAAGCTTTGCTCATTTCTGTATAATATTTACGGTCTAAAACGATATGATCAATCGAGGAAATAAAATTATTGATATTAAGGTCGCTTTCTGCAATTACCGTTGCAGCGCCTGCTTTTTCCAAGTCAAGAGCATTTTTCATTTGATGATTATGAGTAACATTAGGACTGGGAATTAATATGGCGGGAACACCTAAAGCCGTAAATTCCGCAATACTGGTTGCTCCGGATCGCGAAACCACACAGATCATTTTAGGCAGAAGTGCAGGCATATCCTTAACATATGGCAAAATCTTAATAGTCTTACCGTAATCTATATTAGCCAGTTTTTCGTGAATTTCTTTAAAATAATATGTTCCAGTTACCCAAATTATCTGATACGGTTTTTTTTGCAAACGTGTCAACGACTTAAGCATAATTCGGTTAATGGCTAAAGCTCCACGAGATCCCCCGAAAACTAATACTGTAGGTATAGTTGGATTTAAATCCCATTTACTTTGCATGTCAACTTTTGCTGATGATAAATTCAATACCTGTTGAGAACGTGGGTTTCCGGTTTTTATTAATTTTTTCTTCTCAGAAAACTGTTTAGCGGCATCATCAAACGTATAACAAATCTTATTTACATAGTGGCCCAAAAACTTATTAGCAACCCCAACTACTGAATTCGATTCATGAATCAAAGTTGGTATTTTCATTTTAGCTGCTTCATAAACTACGGCACCACTCACGTAGCCTCCAGTGCCCATGACAATATCTGGCTTAAAATCAATAATAATTTTTTGTGCCTTTTTAGTAGCTTTAAGAAACAATTTAATTGTAGCAAAATTACTCATTATATGTTTACGAGAAAACCCACGCATTTCGATTGTTTTGAAATTCACTCCAGCCGCCGGAACAATTTTTGCCTCCAGGCCATTTTTAGTACCGACAAACAGAATTTCATCAGTTGTAGCTAAATTGCGCTCTTTTAACCGCTCAATGATAGCCATAATAGGGTAAATATGACCACCGGTTCCTCCACCAGTAAATATTATTCTCATTTTATTTCGTCTTCAATTCCTTTATAAAGTTAACAAAATAGTCCCCACGTTCTTCAAAGGTCCTAAATTGATCCCATGACGCACAAGCTGGCGAAAACAACATTACATCACCAGGTTTGGTTAATTCATAAGCTTTCGGCACCGCCTCTTGCAACGTATTTTCAATTAAAATATGTTTAATTCCAGCTTTGCGTGCTGCATCAGCCAGAAGATAGCGTGTTTGCCCGTACAATACGACTGCTTTAACGTGCTTTTTTAAAAGAGGAATTAAAGAATCAAAAGTAAATCCTCGATCTAAGCCGCCAGCGATCCAGACCTCGGGATCTGCAAAAGCAGGAATTGCAACAGAAGCTGCTTCAATATTTGTAGATTTAGAATCGTTATATATTTTGCGGCCTTCAAGTGTCATCACGTATTGCAAGCGGTGCTTTGCACCAGCAAAAGTTGTTAAAACAGCTTTAATATCATTGGTATCTGCGCCCATTATTTGTGCTATTGCACTGGCGACCAAAGCGTTCTGCTGGTTATGGATTCCAGGTAATTTCATGTCAGAAGTCTTCATTATTTTTCCATGCTGATTTTGCAAATAACCATCAGCAATAAAATAATCAGCAGCTTGATCATTTTCAGAAAAAGTTACGATTTTTGCTCTTGTAACTTTCCTTTCTTTTTCCAAAATATCTTTTTGATCGAAATTGGCCAAAAAATAATGATCTGGGCTCTGCGTACGAGTAACATTCAGTTTAGCATTAACATAATTAGCAAAAGTTTTATGATAATCCAAGTGAACATTGTGATAAATATTGATGATTGCTGCCACCTTAGGATTAATATCTGTGACACCAAGCAATTGAAAGCTGGAAGTTTCGCAGACTAAAATATCATCCTTAGTCGCTTTTTCAACCACTTCAGATATAGGCACACCGATGTTTCCCACAGCGTATGCATGATGTCCACTTTTAGCTAAATGATGATCAAGAATTTTCTGAGTCAACATTACCGTAGTGGTTTTTCCATTCGACCCTGTAACGCAAATATAAGGGGCTTCACTAACAGTCAATGCAATTTCTGGTTCAGTAATAATAGGCAGGTTTAGTTTTTGAGCCTCTTGTACCATCGGATTTTCATAAGGGATGCCGGGATTCTTTACTAAATAATCAAAACTTTCTTGACTTAATAATTCAATTGGATGCCTGCCGTCAATCACTCGCACGCCCAGTTTTTTCAATTCCTGTGCATTTCGATTTTTACTTAAATCAGCCTGATCATTTAAAGTCAGCTTTGCACCAAGTTTAAGCAGCAATTTACTAACTGCAAAACCGCTCTTGCCTAGACCTAAAACTAAAATATTTTTGTTCTGATAAGTCTTAATCTGCCTCATTTGCCTAATTTTATCCCCATATTATTAAATATAAAAAACTACCAATCAATCCAACTATCCAAAAAATAATATCAACTTTCCATTCAGAATACCCCAGCATTTCAAAATGATGATGAATTGGGGTCATTTTGAAAATTCTTTTGCCTGTGGTCTGAAAAGAGATTACTTGCAGAATTACACTTGCAGTTTCACAAACAAACACAATTCCAATTAATAAAAGAGACCAAGGTCTGTTTAAAAAGATACTGACAGCAGCCAATCCACCGCCTAATGCCAAAGATCCGGCATCACCCATAAAAATTTTAGCAGGTTTATGATTAAAAATAAAAAATGAAATCAGACCACCTATAACACTCATACAAAAGATTAAAACAGCGAAGTTCTTTTGTTTAAGTGCAATATAAGAATAAGTAGCATAAGCAATAATTGAAAGTCCTGTTGCTAATCCATCTAATCCATCTGACAAATTGACAGCGTTCGAAAAACCAACTAACCAAAAAACTACAAAAAGGGTAAATATAATAGCACTGTTCACAATACCAAAAAATGGTATAAAAAGTTTAAACTGAAAATTATCCGTAGCAGCAATAATGATGATTAAAATAGCAACTAGTATTTGTAAGGAAAATTTTTGCCAAGCATGCAGGCCTAGGTTGCGCTTATAGAACAATTTTATACCGTCATCTAAAAAGCCGATTATTCCGTAGCCAAGCAAACTAATTAGTAAAATCCAAATTAATTTAGAGCTTTCATGTTGCCAGATACTTACCCAAATTGTTGATACCGTAGCTGCTAGAACAAAGACTACTCCACCCATAGTGGGCGTTCCAGATTTCTTTTCATGCCATTTAGGACCCTCATCACGAATTTCTTGTCCTTCGTGATGTGACCTCATGAAAATAATCATCCAGGGCAGAATAATCCCAGTCAATGCTAATGAACTTACTAATGCAATAATGCTAATAATCAGCATACAAATGCTACTCCTTTAATTGTATTTTTATTTTTGTCCCTGATTTAAGGGATTTTCCTGTAGCCAGACTTTGCTTAAAAACTACTCCTGTTCCTTTGACACGTAATTTAACTCCTGTTAAATCTGCAAACTGGTGTAACTCATCAATAGACCAGCCTTTCATATCAGGACATTTAATACTTCCGCTAGTACGAACAAGCATCAAATTACCTGATCGTTGTTTTTGACCTGCTGAATATGACTGCTCAGTTATTTTATCACCCGTACCAATCTTAGCAAGTCGTACCCCAACGCGCTGTGCCATCTTTTCAGCCTCTTTGTAATTTAATCCTTTTAGGTTGGGCGTTTTAACAACCGTCGAACTGCTTAGACCATTTTTAGACATGAGAATTACTCTATTCATCATTGGTTTGAAAATTGATGAGAGTATTACTTCAGCCGGTTTACTCATTTTACGAGGCTGTTTGACAGTGATATAAATGCAGTACCGTGGATGCTTAGCAGGAGTGACTCCAACCACTGAAAAGATATAATTATTGTTACCCTTAAGATAACCTCCACCTTTAAGATTAGCAATCTGAGCTGTCCCTGTTTTAACTGCAATGCTTTGACCTTTCATTTGGTATGCCGCACCTGTGCCAATGCGTTTATTTAAAACTCGACGCATATTTTCAAGCACAGTAGCTGCAGTTTCTTTGGTATAAACGGGTTGACCGACATTTTTAATTTGATAACCAGTGATAGTATGATTATTGGCATCCGTAATTTTTTCGACAAATTGCGGTTTTACCATTTGACCATTATTGGCTAGACTGCTAAATGCCTGCATCATTTGCATCACATTGACATCAACACCTTGACCAAAACTGGTAACTGCTTGATCAATAGGAGAATTAAATGCAATCGTTCCTGGTTGTTCACCGGGTAAGGTTACTCCCGTTTTTTCTCCAATATGAAATTTTTTGAGATACTTTTTCCACGTCTTGGCACCCATTTGCTGCTCAATATGAACAAAGCCAGTATTGCTTGAACGAGGAAAAGCCTGTGAAAACGGTATACTCCCCCAACCGTGAGGCTGCCAATCGTGAATCACGGATCCATTAACAGAAACAGATCCTGAATTATAGTATTGGTTAGGATGGTAATTTCCACTATTTACAGATGAGGAAAGCGTTAGAACCTTAAAAACAGAACCCGGTTCATAAGTATCTTGTACCAAAATGTCGCGATATGAGTTTTTTAGACCCTTTTTAGTTTGTGGATTAAAAGTTGGCCTTTGAGAGGCAGCTAAAACTTTTCCCGATTTGATATCTTCAACGACAGCTGTCATGGAAACAGGATTAAACGCATTTTGGACATAGGAGAGCCTGCTTTCAAGATAATCCTGCAGCTGTGAATCAATGGTGAGATAAATATTGTTACCATCGACTGGTGCCTTATAGGTATGCGTACTATTTGGTGTCTGAAAGTTAGAAGCATCTACTGCTGAAAGCTGATAACCATTTTTCCCAGTAAGCACGTCATCATACCAAGCTTCAAGTCCCATGGTGCCCTCGAGATTCTGCTGCTTGGTTTTTTTGTCATATACTGGTGACGCCATTCCTATCACATGTGAGGCAAAATTACCATTAGGATAAAGCCGAGACTGAGTTTCAAAGAATTTAATCCCAGGCAAATTCATCTTTTCAATTTTATCTTTTTGCTGTTTAGACAAATTAGAACCTGCAGTACCAAATTGTACCTGAAAAACAGGACGAGCAGGATTAAGATATTTTAAAATTTCCCCCGCTTTAAGAGGTAAGACTTGGGCTAGATTATTAGCAGTTTTATTTTTATTAACAACGTATTCAGGTTGATTTTTATAGTTGATTGAAGACTTATCTAAAATAGCATAAATAGTATATAAATGAGAATCCTGAGCAACCGCCAAACCATTGCGATCATAAATTGTACCGCGACTAGCTTTTAATACCTGATTACGCATGTATAATTGCTCAGTTTTAGCAGTTAAATTTTGGCCATTAATGGTTTTGGAAATGCCAATGTATAAAAATCTTCCTATAAATACGAGAAAAACCAAAGCAACAGCTACCTCGAGAAATCTCCCGACTGTAAAACGGTATCCGTGAGCTTTGGAATTAGAGTTACTTATCTTACTAATATGCTTTTTCATCAGCGTATAGTCCTAATATTTTTCTCATTCAAGGCTAACCCCTTGCTACGTGCAATTTTATTCATGCGAGAGCTTGAGGTTAACTCACCTAATTCTTGATGCAAATCTCCAACTTGACTTTGCCCTTTTGCAACTGCGCGTTGCACATTGGTAAGTTCATGTTGAGCTGATGTAGCAGAAATACTGGAAGAAACTAGCATTGTCATTAAGCCAATGGTTATCATCGTTCCCAATACAAGCAAGGACTTTTCAAAGCCGGTCCAAGCAACGTTGTGATGATTGAGAACTTGACGTTGTCTCTTCTTTGGATCTCTTTGCTCATTAGGATTAAACTCTACTTTTCTTGCTAAATTATCAGCCATTGCTTTTTCCTCTTTACAATTTTTCTGCGACTCGCAACTTTGCACTGTGTGAGCGATTATTATTCTTAAGCTCTTCAGCTGAGGCAACAATGGGTTTGCGGTTAACTAAACGAAGCACTGGCTTCAAGTTGTCAGGAATAACAGGCATTCCCCTGGGAACATCAACTTCAGAGTATTTTTTAAAAATGTTTTTTACAATTTTGTCTTCATCAGACTGAAAGGTAATTACGCTAATTCGACCACCAGGTTTTAGCAAATGAATCGCTTCTTCAAGTGACTCACTTAAAACATCAAGTTCGTTATTTACAGCTACACGCAAAGCCTGAAAGGTCTTTTTTGCTGGGTGCCCACCAGTCCTTCTTGCAAACGCAGGAATTGCTTCCTTGATTATATCAACCAGTTCAAATGTTGTTTCAATCGGCTTTTTTTGTCTTTTAAGGACAATTTTATGGGCAATCTGGCGCGAATATTTTTCACCACCAAATTTGTACAAAATATTTGCCAATTCTTTTTGGCTTGAGTTATTTACTAGTTGATAAGCATCAAGACTTTGCTCTTGATCCATTCTCATGTCTAACCTTGCATCAAAGCGGTAAGAAAAACCCCTTTGTGCTTGATCAAATTGTGGCGAGGAAACTCCCAAATCATAGTAAATTCCATCTATACCATTTTGATAACCCAGCTCAACCAGATTCGCTTTTAAATGGCTAAAATTATCGTGTACCAATTGTAATTTAGGATCAGCATTTTGAACAAGTAAATCAGCAAAGTTTAACTTAGCCGAATTTATTGCATATTCATCTTGATCAAAACCAATTAAAGTACCACTAGCAAGTTTGCTCAATAAATATTTTGCATGACCGCCACCGCCAAAAGTTGCGTCTACATAAAGACCACCATTTTTTAGTTTTAAATTATCGATTGTTTGGTGTAAGAGTACACTGGTGTGTTTGAATTCCATAATTATAGTTCAATATCATCCAAATTTTCTGCGATATCATCATAGTTTTCATTGGCTTCATCACTAAAGCTTTCCCAACGCTCCTTTGACCAAATTTCAATTCGATCAGAAACTCCTACAATGACACATTCTTTGACAAGGGAAGCGTGTTTCTTCAACGTTGTGGTCAGATTCACACGACCTTGTTTGTCAAATTCGCATTCCATCGCACCAGAGTAAAACAAACGCGTAAAACTGCGCGCATTTCTCTTAGTTAACGGAAGTTGTGCTAGTTTAGCTTCAATTTTTTGCCATGCCTCTGTAGTATAGCCAAAAATGCAGCCTTCCATTCCGCGAGTAAATATCATTTTGTCACCTATCTGACCACGCAAACGGGCAGGTATAATTAACCGCCCTTTGCTGTCGAGATTGTGATGATATTCACCCATGAACATGGCTTAGCCCCCTTCCACTAAATAATTTACCACAATTCACCACTTCCTACCACTTTTTAGTCAAAAAAGTTAAATATTTATTTTTTAATGACACAAAAAAGAAAAAATCGCAAACCAATTCAGATTTGCGACCATTTTTTAAAATTTTTTTATTACAAAAATTGATTATATCATTAGAAACAAGAGACCCAGATACCAAAAAATAGTATTCACAGTTAAGTAATCCCAGATTTTTCGCAGAGTCTTACTTAAAGAGAGATTTTTATTTTTAACCGCGTCAGAAATTGCTATAACTATAACCAGGAAGAAAAAGACAAAAAAGCCATAAGGCAGAAACTCAGGCCTTTTTTGGTGAACGGTAATTAAATGGCAAGCATATATAAAAAAGAAGGGTAATAAATCATATCCCCTAAATTGAGCCTTAGGAAACATTTTATTAATAATATATGCTAAAGCAAGACCTAGAACAGGTATCAATATAATTAAAAACATTACTTACATCCCTCTATCATTTAATATATATTTTATCTTACTCTGCGATTGAAAAAAACTATTAAGTAGCATAAAATATTGTTCAAGTAGGAGGTCAATCAATGACGCGTAGACATAAGAAAAAGAGATCTAAATTTCAAAAATTAACAATTGCCATGGCTTGGCTAATGGCGATTATTACTTTAGTGGCAATTGTGATGCAGGTTGTTGGTGCATTATCAAGCTTTGGCTTTTTTGAATAAAAAACGTGAGATACAAATCTCACGTTTTTTATTTATTATCGATAATTGTCTAAGTTAACCATAAAAGGATAGTTAAGAGTCAGCTTCCACCATAATTTATAGGTAGCACAAACAAATATAAACACCCAGCACAATGTTGGCAGAATACTTTGCAGTAACTTCAAAATGCCTATACTTGATAAGCCTGTCATATTTAAAATCAGCCACGTGTAGCCCTCAACTAGAACAGAAGCAATTATAACTGCCAGAACTTTGGCCCAAAATACTTCAGGCAAAAACCGTGCAGATTTCTGCAATAGCCAAGAAATTGTCGGCAGGCTAATTGCGTAGATGCCTATAATGCCAAAAAAATAAATATCACTAACTATACCTACACCTAAAGCAAGCCAAACTTCTTTGTTATTGGTATCATCAAATAATGCAATTAACATCATACTAACAGGTACTAATAAATTCGCAGCTTTACCAATTGAGAAAAACTGATGCAGGTAAAAAGATAAGCTACCACTGATAGCCAAAGCAACGTATAATGCTAAGACAAGAGTAAATTTTCGCAGTTTCTTCATTAGTCGTTCACTTTCCTCTGAATAACTGTGACAATGGAAGGATCGTTTAATTCGCCAGCCGGATTGATCTTGATTAAATCAGATAAACCAAAAGAATCATGTGTTGTAGCAGAAATAGTTCCTATTAGCAATCCTTTAGGTGAATTACCACCCATTCCGCTAGTATATATTTTGGTACCACGTTTGAGCTTTTTACTATCAATTGCTTGGGTAAAAGCTAAAGTTTTGTCACCAATCACTGTAATTATGCCATGAACTTTTTTCCCGTTTGCGGCTTGAGCTTGAACTGCAAACCGGTTTGCTGACTTGTCGCTGGTAGTAATCAATTCCACTTTTGCAGAAGCAGCATTGACTTCTATTATACGACCAATAACTCCACCGCCTGACATCACAGCCATGTTTTTACGTATACCAGACGTAGTTCCTTTGTTGATAACTAAAAGATCTGTCCAGCTGTCTGGTGAACGCGAAATCACGGAAGCTTGAACCATATTATAGTCCGTTAACGTCTCTTTTAATTTTAAAGCAGATTTAAGTTGCTTGTTTTCAGCTTCAAGACTTGAGTTACGAGCTTTTGTTTGTTCCAAATCGGTTACCTGGCTCTTAAGATAGTTATTTTCATCTTGCGTATTCAGCAAATCATGTACATTATTTAAACTGCCAGACACAAAACTAAGAGGAAAATCAATAATCCTTGATCCAACAGCGACTATATCATTACCAAAACTTTGGATAATCAAGGGGGTGTTACGCTTGTTGCGCAAACTAACACTACCACCTAAAATTGTAAAAACTAAAATAACTGCTACAACTGCTGACAACAGTTTTTTATTCTGTAAAAATTTCTTCATTTGGAAACAGTCCCTAAAGAAAAATCGGCAATAATAGCCGACTTTTTATATTATCTGCGACTTTTACGCATTACTTCAATATTTTTCAGAGACTCACCTGTACCAACTGCGACACAATCTAATGGATCTTGTGCTATAAATACTGGAACTTTAGTAGCTTCTGAAATAACATCGGGCAAATTTTTGAGTAAAGCTCCTCCACCCGTTAACACAATTCCATGATCAATTACATCTGCTGCAATTTCAGGAGAGGTTTGTTCTAGCGTTTCTTTAATTGCAACAATAATATCTTGAACGACATCTTGAATTGCCTTTGAAACATCAACTGCTTTAACATCGACTGATTTTGGTAATCCTGTAACCAAATCACGTCCACGAATATTGACAGATTCAATGCCTTCTGCTTTTTCAACCGAAGCGGAACCAATTTGAATTTTTATATCTTCGGCAGTTCTTTCACCAATTAAAAGATTAAAATTAGAATGTACATAATTCACAATTGCAGTATTAAACTTATCACCAGCTTGGCGAATTGATGTCGATGATACAATGCCACCAAGTGAAATAGTAGCGACATCTGTAGTACCACCACCAATGTCTACGACCATTGAACCAGTAGGATCCATTACCGGCAATCCAGCTCCAATAGCGGCTGCAAATGGTTCTTCTATTACAAAGGCTTCACGTGCTCCAGCCACCCGAGCTGCATCAATAACAGCCCTTTTTTCAACTTCAGTTACACCTGAAGGTACACAAATCATAGCTGAAGGTTTGGAGTTGCCAACAGTCTTTTCTATAAAATACTTAAGCATAGAGGCAGTTGTATCATAATCGGCAATTACACCATCTTTCATTGGCCTGATAGCCACTATGCTTTCCGGTGTCCTTCCGATCATTTCTCTTGCTTCTGACCCTACCGCAATTACTTTTCCAGTATGGGTGTTTTTAGCCACAACAGAAGGCTCTCTTAAAACAATTCCTTTACCTTCCATATAAACAAGAGTATTGGCCGTCCCTAAATCGATGCCAATATTTTTTGCTCCTAATCCAAACACGTAAATCTCTCCTTAATTATTGCAGTCTCTAAATCTTGAATAATTATAGCATAAAGTGCAACTTAAAAAAGAAAATGAAATGCAACTTTAAGATGAATTTAAAATAATTGCCGTTCACGCAAACTCAAATATTGCCCTTTTCCCACAATAAAATGATCAAGAAAGTCAATGTGAAATAATTCAGAAGCTGCAAAGAGCATTTTTGTGAGCTCTATGTCACTTTTTGATGGAATTAAATTGCCACTTGGATGATTATGAACCACAAAAAAGCCGGCACAGGCATAAATTACTGCCCAACGGAAAATTTCCCGTGGATGAGCAATTGATTTATCCAAAGTTCCCTGAAATAGCTTTTTTTCAGCAACAATGTGATTACTGTTATCAATATAAACAGCCCAAAGTTCTTCTTGTTTACGTCCTGCTAATTTGTCCAACAGATAAGTGCCGACTTCATCGCTGGACGTCATAATTAGTTCTCGATCGGGAACCGCTGACCTTAGTCTTTCAAACAATCCCTCACAAAGAACAGCTAAATTTTTATCACATTGACTGCCAGAAATATATTTGAGCAAATCATTAAAATTTTCTATTTTTAGCTCTGTCAGTTTTGCAAAAAGTTCATCGAACTTCTCTATTCCCTTTTCTTTCAACTCAGCAACAAGGCTGCTTAACATTTCTCGGTCAGTTTTCATTAAATAGTGATTAGATTTTATCAATTCCATAGAACCCTTCCTTTCACTATTAAATACGTGGAAAACTAACAAACCTTTTTCAGAAATTCATAAAAGTCTTGACAGACAAATACAGCATTCTGGTAATCTTTTTTACTTGCTGGAATTAAGTCAGGCACCATTACGCACTTCAAGTCGGCCTTAACAGCCGCAAGTAATCCAGGAGAAGAATCCTCGAAGGCTAAAATATTATTTTGAGGGATCTGTAATTTTTTAGCAGCCAAAAGATAAATATCTGGAGCTGGTTTGGGCTTAACGTTATTCTTTTTAACATCGTCATAATTGAGGTGAAATTGAAAATAATTGCGGCTGCCTGTTGCCCACAAGTTATGCTCTACCACATCTTCTGTATTGCTAGTAACCACGGCCATCGGCAACCCAGCTTTTTGAAAAAGGTCAAGAGCTTTTTGCACTCCAGGACGCAATTTTAGTTTACCTTCCTCAGTCCACTGCCAGACCAAGTCATCCGTACGCTTAATAAATTGGTCCCGTTGCTCCTTATTCTTAAAGTATTTCAGATAAAAATCGTCCATGTCAGTAGTTGTCGAGCCGACCAATTTAAGATAGATATCATCAGGAGTACCTAAATCTGCTTCTTTTGCTGCCTGAATATTGGCTTCCCAGTATAAATTTTCAGAATTGACGAGCAATCCATCCATATCAAATAAAATTCCCTTAATTTCATCATCAATACCTTGAACCCGCATTTTTTGTCTCCATTTGTAAAATATTACCAACTAAATAAAAAGATCCTGTTACTAGCAGTATATCATTTGTCTGGCTCTTCTGCTTCAAATTCTGGTAAGCTGCTTCCCAGTCAGACATATATTGATATTTTTCCTGAATCCATTGGGGAAAATCTTTTTTCATAGCTGCACGCGGATAATCTATTGTAGTTAAGTAGACTTCATCGGTAGCTTGAAATAGGTCAAAAACCTGTGTGATATCTTTGTCTTTCATAATCATGATCAAAATTCTAACTTGGCCCTGCCTTCTCTTTTGTTCACAATGAGCATAATTAAGCAGGTTCTGCACCGCTTGAATATTATGTGCGCCGTCAAGAACTATCAAGGGATTGTTTTGCAGTACCTGATAGCGTCCAGGCACAATAGTCCGATTAATTGCGTCAATAATATTATTTTGAGATAGTGGCAGACCTAACATGTTGAATGCTTCAACTGCAATGCCTACATCGTAGCCTTCAACAATAGGCTTAGGTAAAAAAGACAATTTTTGGGATTCAGTTTTCAAAGTTAAGCTTTCTTTTTGGCTAATTTTAAAATCCCTCCCCAATTGTTTAAGCGGTGCACTTTCCTCTTGTGCTTTTTGCTGAATTATCGGCAATACCTCTTTTGGAATATTGCCGATAATCACAGGACGGTTTTTCTTAATTACTCCACTTTTTTCACGCGCAATATCCTGAAGTGTAGGTCCTATAATTTTTTCATGATCTAATCCAACTGTTGTAATCACACTGACTTCAGGTATGATCACGTTTGTCTTGTCATGCTCGCCACCTATGCCAACTTCTATGACGGCATAGTCACATTTTTCTCTTGCAAAATAGAGAAAAGCCATGACCACTTCATATTCAAACGTCACTAAAGAAAAATTATTGTTTGTTTTACGAATTTTTGTTAAAGCTGATTCTATGATATTAGCTGTTTTTACTAAATCTGCATCACTAATATTTCGTCCATTTAACTGGATACGTTCATTAAATTCAAACACGTATGGCGAAACAAAAAGGCCAGTCTTCTGACCGGCCTTTTGCAGCAAACTACTTAAATAGTAAGAAGTAGAACCTTTACCATTAGTGCCCGTGACGTGAACTGTTTTAACTTTATCTTGCGGATTATCCAAAAAAGTCAGCACTTTTTTTATGTAAGATAGATCTGCCTTTTCATGTAATTTAGGAAGTGAATATAAATAATTAATCACATCTTGAGCTTTAGTAAAAGTCACATTATTCACTCTTCTTTAATTCTTGAATTCTTTCCTGAACGCTTTGCAGTTGGTTTTCGTAATCAGCTTTTTTCGCTTTTTCTTTATTTATCACAGCTTCAGGAGCATGTGCGACAAAGCCTTGATTATTCAGTTTTTTGGTTGAGCGTTCAACTTCAGCTTGGAGATCTTTCTCCTCTTTTGTCATGCGCTTGATTTCGTCAGCAATATTGACTAAATCGGCTAGTGGGACAAAAATTTGTGCTCCTGCAATCACAGCAGTTTTAGCTAATTTCGGTGCTGTAACATCAATTGCAATGGTCAAATTCTTCGGGTGCAAGAAATTTTTGACGTATTCTTCATTTTCGGTCAAAATCCGTTCATTATTGCTGTCTTCTAATTGAATCATAATATCAATCGGTGAAGAAAGTGGTGCATTAACTTCCATTCGAATATTACGTACAGCTTTAATAATTTCGATCAAGAAAGCCATGTCATGACGAGCTTGTTCGTTTTCAAACTCAGCATGTACTACGGGATACTTAGCCACCATGATTGATTTGCCTTCATGAGGCATTGACAGCCACAGCTTTTCAGTAACAAATGGCATAATTGGATGAAGCAAACGTAAAATTTGGTCAAGAATCCAAATTAAATTCTCTTGCTTTCTAGTCTTCAGTTCTACATCAGAACCATTGAGAGCTACCTTGGCCATTTCGATATACCAGTCGCAGAAATCATTCCAGATAAAGTTGTATAATTCGCGCCCTGCTTCACCAAATTGATAATCATCAAATAAACGAACAACCTCACTCACAGTGTGATTTAAACGGTCAAAAATCCAACTATCTGCTAAATCGAATTTAGCTGTATCTGGCATATGAGCCGGCTGTGCATCTTCTGGCAAATTCATAATCACAAATCTGGCAGCATTCCAAATCTTATTAATGAAATTCCATGCAGATGCCAATTGCTTAGGATTATAACGTGTATCCTGTCCAGGAGCTGTCCCATTGAGCAAGAACCAGCGCAAAGCATCTGCACCATATTGATCAATAACATCCATTGGATCAACACCGTTACCCAGAGATTTACTCATCTTGCGACCTTGTTCATCACGAATCAAGCCGTGAAGAACAACATCATTAAATGGTCTCTTGTGGGTAAAATGCAGACTCTGGAAAATCATCCGTGAAACCCAGAAAAAGATAATATCATAACCGGTAACTAAAGCATTGGTTGGGAAATAGCGTTTAAAATCAGCAGAATCTTCATCAGGCCAGCCTAATGTTGAAAATGGCCATAAAGCACTTGAAAACCAGGTGTCTAGAACATCTGGGTCCTGTTTCCAGTTTTCAATGTCTTTTGGTGCTTCTTCGCCAACATACATTTCGCCAGTCTTCTTGTTATACCAAGCTGGAATTCTGTGTCCCCACCATAATTGACGTGAAATTACCCAGTCATGAACATCTTCCATCCAATGATTTAAAGTTTGTTCAAACCTCTTTGGTACAAAATTGACTTTGCCCGCAGTTTTTTGATTCTCTAAAACTTTATCTGCCAGAGGTTTCATCTTAACAAACCATTGAGTTGACAGACGTGGTTCAACTTGAACTCCAGAACGTTCCGAGTGTCCAACCGAGTGTACAATTGGCTTAACTTTAATTAAGTAGCCTTGCTCCTTTAAATCTTTAACCAATGCTTCACGACATTCAAAACGGTCCATACCTTCATACTTACCGGCATTTTCATTCATAGTACCGTCGTCATTCATTACATTAATCCGTTTTAAGTTATGACGATTGCCTACCAAGAAGTCATTAGGATCATGAGCTGGAGTAATTTTTACCAAACCAGTACCAAATTCTGGATCAACGTGTTGATCCTCAATAATTGGAATATGACGTCCTACTATTGGCAAAATCAGTTCCTTGCCCACTATATCTTTGTAGCGTTCATCTCCGGGAGCTACAGCAACGGCAGTATCACCGAACATAGTCTCAGGACGAGTAGTAGCAATCTCAACAAAACCGGAACCATCAGCAAACGGGTATTTAATATGGTAAAAAGCACCTTTATCGTCTTGGTGAATAACTTCAATGTCACTTAAAGCTGTTTGCAGCTCGGGATCCCAATTAATAATATATTCACCACGGTAAATTAGACCTTCATTATATAGTTGCACAAAAACGCGGCGAACTGCCTTAGATAGTCCTTTATCCAAAGTGAATCTCTCTCTGGAATAGTCCAGAGACAGGCCTAATTTTGCCCACTGACTCTTGATGATAGCAGCGTATTCATCTTTCCAGTCCCAAACTTGCTTAACAAAAGCTTCACGACCCATTTCATGTCGGTCTTTGCCTTGTTTGCGTAATTTAGCCTCAACTTTAGCTTGAGTTGCAATTCCGGCATGATCCATCCCTGGAAGATACAAAGTATCATAACCCTGCATCCTTTTGAGTCGAATTAATGTATCTTGAATTGCAGTATCCCAGGCATGCCCCAAGTGAAGTTTGCCAGTAACATTTGGTGGCGGAATAACAATAGAATATGGGTGTGCTTTTTTATCCCCGGATGGCTTGAACAAGTCTTGATCAAGCCACTTTTGGTATCTGCCTTGTTCGACCTCTTTTGGATCGTATTTTGGTGCTAAATCTGTCATAATTCTCCTCCCAATAAAAAAGTCCTAGACAAAATGTCTAGGACGATATAATTAACCGCGGTACCACCTAAGGTTAAGCAGAATAAATTCTGCTTCTCTTAAAAATGATAACGGCACATTTGCCGGATTAGCTTACTTTCAGTTCAGCCAACCAGTCCAATCGAGCTACCAATTAACCTTCATTCGGCTTTTCACCATCAACGAGCCTTTCTCTATCTATAAGGTTAATACCTCTCAATTATTGCTTTGGGCGTATTATAACATACTTTTTAAAGTAGTGAAGCATCTTCTTCTGCTTTATCTGCTAAAAACTTATCATTGGGATAAATCGAAGTCACTTGTATGCCCGCCAGTGCACGTTCAATTAAGCCAGCGACATCCAGGCGATTTTCAAATTCACGTGCTTTTTCAATTTTAGGTTTTGTTTTGGGACGCGGAGGTGCAAAAATGGTGCAGCAATCTTCGAATGGCTGAATAGATAAATCAAAAGTGCCAATTTCTTCTGCTAATTTAATGATTTCGGTTTTATCCATTGTAGCAACTGGTCTGACGACCGGTGTAGTGGTTACATCGTTAATTGCTGCCATTGACTCTAAAGTTTGTGAAGCGACTTGCCCAACAGACTCACCATTAAAAATAGCCAATCCTCTTCTTTTAGCTCTAATTTTATCAGCTAACTGTAACATGAATCTTCTTTGCACAGTCATCAAGTAGCCCTCGGGAATTTTTTCCTTAATGGTTTCCTGAATTTCTGCAAACGGTACTGCAATGAAATTGATCTTGCCAGCATAATTAGCCAAGATACCTGTTAGTTCTTTAGCCTTATTGAGCGCTTTTTCAGTAGTATATGGTGGGCTATAAAAATGAACCATATCAATATCAACGCCACGCTTTAGAGCCAAATAGGAAGCCACTGGCGAATCAATGCCTCCTGATAGCATCATGACAGCTCGACCGCCTGTCCCAACAGGCATCCCTCCAGCACCATGAAGCAACTGGTTAGAAACATAAACTGCATCTTTACGCACTTCAATTCTGAGCACTATGTCAGGATGTTTCATTTCCACCTTTAAATCATCCATGTGTGAAAAGAGGTAGTCACCCACCATTTTATTCAATTCATTAGTATCATATAAAAACTGATGGTCACTGCGTTTAGTGTTAACCTTGAAGGTCATTCCTTTTTTAAAAGTTTCTTTCATTAAGGCAAGTGCAGTTTTTTCAATTTCTGCCAGCGTTTTTTCAACTTTAATAGTTGGTGAATAAGTTTGGATGCCAAAAACTTTTTTTAAGCGTTGGTCGACCTCTTCAAAAGGACTATCGTTTAAAACAATATGCATCCGATCATGGCGCGGGTGTATTTCAACTTGTGGAAATTCCCGCAGCACTTTAGTGACGTTACCGGCTAGGCGACCAATAAAATCTTTCCGATTCTTTCCTTTTGTCGAAAGCTCACCGTAACGCACCATTATTTCAGTATATTTCATAAAAAATCTATTCTCCTAAATGATTAATTGGGGCAAAATGACGGTAAATTTTGTCAAAAACTCTTATAAACTCATCCGCTTCAGCAAGCGTATTGGATTCATCAAAACTGAGACGAATTGCACTGGTGGCAATTTTATCATCAACATGCATTGCTACTAATGTGCTGGCTTGATCAACTTTTGTCGAGGAGCATGCGGAAGTAGTGGAAGTATAAATGTCATGTTCTTCAAGTGTATGGACTAAAGTTTCTCCCCTAATGCCTTCAAGTGCAAAACATAAAATATGAGGCGCAAAGTTGTCATTGATAGGGGAAAATATAGTTATGCCAGGCTTGCCCTGCAAATAATTTACTATTTTTTTCTTAATAGCAGCCACTCTTGCAGCTTTTTCCTGCTCATTTTCTAAAAGTAAGCGTACAGCCTTAGCCATCCCTGCTATCGCAGGCAAATTCTCTGTGCCAGATCTAAGACCTTTTTCCTGTCCGCCACCATCATGTAAAGGATCCAGCATTTTGCCCTCTTTTTTATAAAGGATACCGGTACCTCGTGGTGCGTGAAATTTATGCGCGGAAAGGCTGGAAAAATCAACACGAGGAGTAAAAACGCGCGACCAAATATTTTTACCCAGAGCCTGGACATTATCAACGTGAAAACTTACAGTGGGATAGTTAGTCAGTAAATCGCTAATCTCAGCAATTGGCTGAATTGAGCCAATCTCATTATTGACACCCATTATTGAAACTAAAGTGGTATCAGAATCAAGAGCGTTGCGTAAATCATTGACATTAACACGCCCTTCTTTATCAACTGGCAAGTGAGTTACGCGAAAGCCGATGTATTCCAGCGCATTAAAAGCATTAGCCACAGAGGCATGTTCAACGCTCGAGGTAATGAGGTGCTTGCCAAATTGCCGTTTTTGAAAGGCTGTGCCTTTTATCGCCCAATTGTTTGACTCAGTGCCACCGGAAGTAAAGAAAATTTCATCTTGTTTTGTACCCAAAAGATTAGCAATCTGTTTACGCGAGCTTTCTAAAAGTTGGTAAGCACGGTCTCCCAATTTATGTAAACTGGATGGATTACCCCAAATAGTTTGAGCTACTTTATCATAAGTCGCTAAAACAGCAGGGTCAATCTTGGTCGTGGCGCTGTTATCAAAGTAAATCACGGAATTTCTCCTCCAATACACTACAAGGTCAGCTATTAACTTATAAATTGTAACTTAAAATAAACTCAGCTTCAATTATTTATTCATTAGCAATAAAAAAGCCTTAAAATTAGGCTCTATAATTTATCCTGTTGATGACTTATCCATGTGGTAAGCTGTTAATAGGTTTTTTATTGCATAAAAAAGGAG